>CAZHSS010000148.1:2881-4586 GCA_964535205.1 uncultured Verrucomicrobiota bacterium | reverse complement strand
CACCCTCTCCATCGCCCCCATCAGCACCTTCCGCCAGTACGCCCCCGGCGCCATACCCTCCACCGCCGAAAAATTCGTGCCCCCCGATGTCGTCACCAGCCTCCGCGCCGATCCCGCCGTCCTCGCCGCCGACCCCGTCTGGGTCCGACGCATTAAGATGCGCCCCGCCAAGCCGGATCCGGCCCCCGCCGCGCGGCCCGCCCCCGCTAACAAATCCGGCGCGCCCGCTCCCGCCTCCCCCATGCCCCGCCGCATGCCCGAAGTCCGCCTGCTCGGCACCACCGCCGCCCGGCCCCCCTATCCCCTCGACGACGGACGCTGGATCGATCCCGCCCGCCCCGATCTCCCCGAAGCCGCCCTCTCCTCCCAGGCCGCTCGCCAATTCGGCGTCGGCGTCGGCGATGACCTCCTCGTCGGCGAAGGCCCCCGCGCCCGCACCCTGCGCGTCGTCGGCCTCGTCGCCAATCCCGCCATCGACGGCTTCGGCGCCGGCGTCGCCGCCGCCCAAGTCATGACCCCCGCCCTCGGCGGCCTCTACGTCCCCATGCCCCTCGCCGAAGAACTCCTCGGCGAATCCTCCCGCATCCACTTCGTCGGCGTCGTCGTCGATCCCGGCGCCGACGTCAACACCTTCCGCTACGGCTGGACCCCGCGCCTCGGCCGCGCCTCCACCCCCGTCCAGTTCCAGGAAGCCCACGACATCGAGGAAACCCTCGACCAGAGCGCCTCCGCCGAAAACGTCCGCACCCAGGCCTACACCGCCACGGGCATCGCCCTGCTCGCCGCCCTGTTCCTCGTCTTCAGCACCCTCAACATCGGCGTCGCCGAACGCATCCGCCAGTTCGCCGTCCTCCGCGCCGTCGCCCTCACCCGCCTCCAGGTCGGCGCGCTCGTCGCCATCGAAAGCCTCGTCTTCGCCACCGTCGGCTTCCTCGGCGGCGTCGCCGTCGGCCACCTCATCGTCCAGGCTGCCGTCCGCGCCTCCGCGCATCTCTTCCGTGCCAACGGGGCTTCCGTCGGCCCCCACAGCCTCGCCCTCGCCGCCGCCTGCACCTATGGCGGGGCGATGCTCGCCGCCGTCTGGCCCATCCTGCGCGCCACCCGCGTACGCCCCATGGACGCCCTGGCCCCGCGCGCCGAAGCCCCCGCCCGCCGCCTCTCCCCCTCGCTCCTCTTCCTCGGCCTCCTCCTGCTCGCCGTCCACCCCCTCGTCACCTTCGCGATCCCCATGCCCGACTCCGCCCGCTACGCCGCCTACGTCCTCGTCGGCTGCCCCGCGTTCGCCCTCGCCTTCATCCTCCTCGCCCCCGCCGCCGTCGTTTTTGTCGACCGCTTCGCCAGCCCCCTCCTCGCGCGCCTCCTCGGCCTGCCCCCCCGTCTCCTCGCCAGCCAGATCACCGCCCACCTCTGGCGCACCGCCGGCATCGCCCTCGCCCTCACCATCGGCCTCGGCCTCTACGTCTCCATCCAGGTCTGGGGCTACAGCATGCTCCACTCCTTCATGCCCGGCCCCTGGGCCCCCGACGCCCTCCTCGCCTTCCAGCCAGGCCTTGATCCCGCCCAAGCCGCCGCCGTCGAACGCCTCCCCGAGGCGCCCGAGGTGCCCGGCCTCGAGGCCGAGCTGCGCCCCTACCAGGAGGACGGCCTGCGCTGGCTCGCGTTCCTGTGGGAGCAGGACCTCGGCGGGATCCTCGCCGACGACATG
>CAZHSS010000148.1:0-2871 GCA_964535205.1 uncultured Verrucomicrobiota bacterium | reverse complement strand
CAACCCCGCCTCAAAGACGACCTCACCCGCAGCGCCGAACGCGCCACGGTCACCCGCCAGGACACCCTCGTCATCGTCGGCATCGATCCCCTCCGCGCCTTCGGCGGACCCGATCCCCTCTTCCGCTTCGACTGGACCGCCGGCTCCCCCGAAACCGCCATTCCCCTCCTCGCCTCCGGCCGCGGCTGCCTCGTCCCCGACCACTTTCTCACCATCACCGGACTCCAACTCGGCGACACCTTCGAGCTGGTCCCCCCCGAACACCCCGACACCCCTGTCTCCTACGTCATCGCCGGCGCCGTGCGCCTCCCCGGCTGGCACTGGCAGACCAAGCCCGTCGGCTTCCGCTCCCGCACCCACCGCGCCTGCGCCCTCGTCTTCGCCGACTACGACACCGTCGCCGCCGACTTCTCCCGAACCGCCGCCTCTCATGTCTGGCTCGACTTCGATCCCGGCGCCACCTCCGTCGAGCAGCTCGGCCGCGACGCCCGCGATCTCTTCGCCGATTTCCTCGGCCGCGACGTCGCACTCGGCGACGCCCCACCCGGCGCGCCCGCCGTGCGCGTCATGCCCATCGACAGCATCCGCGGCACGGTCCGTTCCCACGCCAAGCAATGGCTCTGGGGCATGAGCCGCCTGCCCCTCGTCACCCTCGCCATCACCGGCCTCGGCGTCCTCAACGCCCTGCTCGCCTCCGTCCGCGCCCGACGCTGGGACATCGGCGTGCTGCGCGCCATCGGCTTCACCCGCTGGGCCATCGTGCGCGCCGTCGTCGCCGAAGGCCTGCTCATCGGCCTCGTCGCCTGCCTGCTCAGCCTCGGCTTCGGCCTCCTCGCCGGCTGGTGCGGCGCCGGCCTCTCGCAATACGTCAGCTTTTTTGCCGGCATGAACCCCGAACTCATCCTCGAGTGGCGCCCCATTCTTGCCGGCCTCGGCGCCGCCCTCCTCCTCTGCGCCCTCGCCGCCGTCGGCCCCGCCCTCTCCACCGCCCGCACCGAACCCCTCACCCTCCTCCAGCAAGGCCGCGGCTCCTTCTAGCCCCCGTCCTCCCCTCCCCGTAGACCCATCCGCATCCCCCGGCTACCCCGCCCCGCCCGGGCCGGGTTGACACCACACATCCTCATGTGTGATATTATGTGTGGAGGTGATGATCATGGCAACCAACCTGCAACTGGACGATCGACTGATCCGGGAGGCGGTCTCTTTGGGAAAACACCGCACCAAGAAGGCGGCCGTCACCCAGGCTTTGACTGAGTATATTCGACACCTGCGCCAGCAACGCATCCTGAACGTATTCGGCACGGTCGAGTTCGATCCGGAGTATGACTACAAAAAGCAGCGGGCCCGGGCATGAGGGTCCTGGTTGACACCAGCGTCTGGTCTCTGGCACTGCGCCGCGGGACGCCGTCCCGCCATCCGGAGACGGAAGAACTCAGGAATCTGGTCGCGTCCCATGTCGTGGAGATTATCGGCCCGGTCCGGCAGGAACTACTCTCCGGCGTACGGGACCAAGAGCAGTTTGCACGATTGGCATCCAGCCTGGCCGCCTTCCCTGACTTGCCGTTGTTGACCGATGATTATGTGCTGGCCGCCAAGTTCTTCAATCTGTGCCGTTCCAAAGGCATCCAGGGGTCCAACACGGACTTTTTGATCTGCGCCGCCGCCGTTCGCGCAAAGCTGGCGATTTTCACGACGGATTTGGATTTCAGCCGATATCGGACGTGCCTGCCGATCACCCTCTACGAGAAGGGGTCTTTCCTATGAGTTCATGTTGTAGTGCTTGCCTATTGAGTTTTGCAAAAATGCGTTGCGGTTATGGTTCCGGCGGGCCCCACCACCTTGCGTGGTGGGGGAGCCAACTTGGCCTCCCACGGCACAAGGCCGTGGGGGGGCGCAAGGGCCTAGATCGTCACCCACATAAGCAATACTCAATAATGAACCTTGCCGTCCTCTGACCTCTGACCGCTCTCCCCCTGAGATCCCAATTCACACGACGTAGGTGGTGGACGCGGTGGCGCCGCCTTCGCCGGTCCAGTTGGTATGGAAGAACTGGCCGCGGGGCCTGTCCACGCGCTCGTAGGTGTGGGCCCCGAAGTAGTCGCGCTGGGCCTGCAGGAGGTTGGCCGGCAGCCGCGCGCTGCGGTAGGCGTCGTAGTAGCTCAGGGCCGTGGCGATGGCCGGCAGCGGCACGCCGGCATCCACGCCGCCCTTGACCACGCGCCGCCAGGCGTCCTGCGCCGCCGCCACCTGGTCGCGGAAATACGGCGCCAGCAGCAGATTGGCCAGCCCCGGTTCCGCGCCGAACGCCTCCTTGATCCGGCCGAGGAAGCGGGCCCGGATGATGCATCCCCCGCGCCACAGCAAGGCGATATTGCCGAAATCCAGGTCCCATCCATGCTCCGCCGAGGCCGCGCGCAGGAGCTGGAATCCCTGCGCATAGGAGCAGATCTTGGCCGCATAGACCGCCTGCTCGAGGTCGGCCAGGAACGCCGCGCGGTCCGGCGCCGGCCCGCCCTGCGGACCGGCCAGCACGCCGCTGGCCGCCACGCGTTCGTCCTTGATGGCCGACAGGCAGCGGGCAAACACCGCCTCGGCGATCTGGGGGATGCCGACGCCGAGATCGAGCCCGGCCTGCGACGTCCATTTGCCCGTCCCCTTCTGTCCCGCCGCATCGAGAATCACGTCCACCATCGGCCGCCCGGTCTCGTCGTCGGTCTTGTCCAGAATCTCCGCCGTGATTTCGATCAGATAGGAATCCAACGGGCCCTGGTTCCATGTGCGAAACACCTCCGCCATCTCCGCGGGCGCCAGGCCCAGGCCGTCCGCCATCAGGTGATAGGCCTCGGCGATGAGCTGCATGTCGCCGTATTC
>CAZHSS010000147.1:0-4602 GCA_964535205.1 uncultured Verrucomicrobiota bacterium | reverse complement strand
ATGCTCGCCGCCGGCAATGTCGTGGTCTTCAATGTCCACCCCTCCGCCAAGCAGTGCTCCATCCAGACCATCGCGTTACTCAACAAGGCCATTGTCGCCGCAGGCGGTCCGCCCAATACCGCCGTGTGCGTGGCGGAACCCACCATCGAGTCCGCCGGGCAGTTGATGAAGCATCCGAATATCCGCGTCATCGTCGTGACCGGCGGCGGTGCCGTGGTCAAGGCCGCCATGTCCAGCGGCAAGCGCGCCATCTGCGCGGGCCCCGGCAATCCCCCCGTCGTGGTGGACGAAACCGCCGACATCGAAAAGGCCGCCAGCGACATCGTGCTCGGCGCCTCGTTCGACAACAACATGATCTGCGTCGAGGAAAAAGAGACCGTCGTGGTCGCCTCCGTCGCCGACAAGCTCATCCAGGCCATGACCCGCAACAACGCGGTGCTGATTGACAAATCCAAAATCCCCGCCATGGAACAGGTCATTTTCTCCAAGATGGCCGGCCCCCGCGGCCATGCCACGGTCAACCGCAAGTGGATCGGCCAGAACGCCGACAAGATCCTGGCCGAAATCGGTATCGCGGCCCCCCCCACCACCCGCCTGGCCATCGTCGAAGTGCCCGAGGACCATCCCCTGCTCTGGACGGAGCAGATGATGCCCGTCATGCCCATCACCCGCGTCCCCAATGTGGACTACGCCATCGACATCGCGCTGCAGATGGAAGGCTTCAATTTCCATACCGCCCTGATGCACTCGAAAAACATCGACAAGCTTTCCAAGATGGCCCGCCAGTGCAACTGCTCCATCTTCGTCAAAAACGGCCGCTCCCAGGCCGGCCTCGGCTTCGGCGGCGAAGGCTTCACCTCCTTCACCATCGCCTCGCCCACCGGCGAAGGCCTTACCACCCCCCGCAGCTTTTCCCGCTGGCGCCGCTGCGCCCTCATCGACCACTTCCGGATCGTTTAGAAATAGTATTTTGACAGGATTTACAGGATTTTTCAGAATTTACAGGATTTAACAGCCATCAACTGCATGAACAACGATGACTTAACCCATCTGATTATCGGGTGCGCCATGAAAGTCCATCGCACTCTCGGCCATGGCTTCCTCGAGTCCGTTTACCGCAACGCGCTCGTGCATGAATTGCAAAAGGCAGAATTGGCGGTGGAATGTGAAGTACCAATCAAAGTGTCCTATGACGGGCTCGATGTCGGCGTTTTTTATGCCGACATCCTTGTGAATAGCCAGGTCATTGTGGAAATCAAGGCCGTGGAACAGATGGCCTCCGCCCATGAAACGCAACTGGTTAATTACCTCACCGCCACCGACCATGAAGTCGGCCTCCTGATCAACTTCGGCGCCTCTAGCCTCCAGTTTAAAAAGAAATTCCGAACATATCGAAAACCCGACCCAGTCCCTGTATAAAATGTCTCTTTTCTCTCTCTATTCTAATCCTGTAAATCCTGAACAATCCTGTTAATCCTGTCCAAAATGTCTTCGTTTTCTTCCCATTTTACTCCCCCGACGCTGACCATCCTGTCTGCGATTTCCCGCCCCTCATGAAACCCCATCCCGCATTCGCTTCCATCGAGTTCTCCAGCGTGCCGGCCGGCCTGTTTGCCGCCGACGCCCTGCTGAAGAAATCCCCCATCGGCCTGATCCGCACCGGCACCATCGGGGGCGGCAAATTCCTGATTTTGCTGGCGGGCAGCACGGCCTCCGTCGCCGAAGCCCACGAAGAAGCGCTCTTCCACGGCGGCCTGCAGATTGCCGATGACTGCTTTCTACCCGACATCCATCCCGCCCTCTATGATGCCGTTCTCGGCAGCGTCCGCCAGATGGGCGATGGCCCCCTCTTGATCTTTGAAACCCCGACGGTTTCCTGCAACATCCAGGCCATCGAGCGCGCCTTGAAAGGCGTTTCCGTGAACCTCATTGAATTCCGCGCCGGCGATCCCCGCATGGATGGCCGCGGCCTCTCCATTCTCCAGGGCGATCTCTACGATATCGAAGCCGCCCAGGAAATCGCCCTGTCCTCGCTCGAAACCCGCGGCATCCCCGCCCAGCACCGCGTCCTGACCTCTCCCCACGACGCCCTGCTCGCCCAGATTTCCGTTTCCACCCGTTTCGACCGCGCCCAGGCCCTTACCCTCGATGGCGAAACCCATGTTTCATAGCGCGGGCTGGCCGTCCCGTGCGCGGGCGTTCGGCCTCCTTTGCACCCGCCGATTTCTTTACATCTTTGCCTGGATCACCCTCGCCTCAGGTGGGTTCCTCGGCATGTTGTTTGCCGCGCCGAACCGCCAGGCCATTCTCTGGACCAGGCGGGACACCGTCGAACTCTTCCTGTTCCTTGCCGTGGGCTCCTTCCTTGTCACCGTTGTCCTGACCTGGGCGGATCAACGGTTCCGTGGGACCGTGAAGAGCAACGCCCGGCATTTCATCTATCTGCTGCTGGCCGCGGCCGTCATTCAACTCGTCCCGCCTCGTCACATCTACCGGTATCTGATTGACGATGTGGTATATGCGTTTTTGCTGGTGCTCGGATTGGCTTTTTCGTTCTGGTCGCTCCGGTTTCCCCGGAACCGCCTGACCTCCCGACTCTGGAGCGGATCGCGAGTCTTGTTCCTTGTTCCCTTTCTGCTGTTCGCCAATCTCTTGCGCTTTCCCTCCCTTCCGGAGGCCCTGGACTTTTCGCCGGGACCCCGGACGGCCGGAAATCCAGAACGTCCGCCTGTCATTCTCTTCACTTTTGATTCCATTGCATGGATCGACTGCATGGACGCCGAAGGCCGGGTCCGGGCCGAACTGCCTGCCTTGCGGAACCTGCAGGAGCAGTCGTTGGACTGGAGCCGCGCCCGTTCGCCCGGGCGCTGCACCATGGTTTCCATCCCCAACCTGATCTTTCAACGGGATCCGTCGGAATGGAATCATACGGAATGGCAGGATGCGTTTCTGAACGTGGATCCCCGGTCCTTCACCAACGGCTTGTTTTATCTGGCCAAAGAGGAGGGATACCGCACTGTCATTCTGGGCATGTATCTGCCGTACACCCGGATGATGGGCGATCTGCTGGATCAGGCTTTTGTCCTGGCTTCCTATGGGCGGTTTCGCGGCACAGGCTTGCCGTTCACTCCCCGCCAAAACAATCTGATCATGAACATTCTTCAGCATGTCCGGGGCCCTTTCCCGGAACGATGGTCCAGATATTTTCCCCACCTCCGTTATGCCGAACGGACCTATGACCGCTATTATGTCGAAATGAATCAGGCCATCGAGACTCGCACCCGGTCGTTTTTCACAAATCACCTGGGACCAGGCGATTTCGTCATGGTCGAAATGCCCATCCCCCACTGGCCCTATATCTTTCTGCCGGACGGAACCATCGGCCCCGGAGCCGATTACAACACCCATCTGCAGTATGCCGACCGCGTCTTGGACGGCTTCCTGAACACCCTTCGCCAGGCCGGTCTTTATGACGCTTCCTGGATTCTCTTCACATCGGACCATGGACAGGACTACACCCGCAACGCCGAAAAGAACCATGTCCCCCTGTTGATCAAACCGCCGGCTGGGACAATCCCCGCGCGCCGTATCGACACGCCAATTTACATGTGGGAAATGGGTCCGTTTTTCCGGGCCGTGTTCCAGGGGCGGCCCGCGGAAGAATCCGCCACCCTCCTGGCGGTTGATGAAAACGTTGATTCTGCCGACCGGGACAGGTAGAGTTCAGGATCAAGAGGATAAGCCATGCTGCTAGGAAAAGTCATTGGAACCGTGGTCTCTACGCAGGTCTATGAAGGCCTGCAGGGCGTCCCCATGCTCTGGGTCCAGCCGCTGGACAAGGCCGGCACCGAGAAGGGCGCGCCCATCGTCTGCGCCGACGGCACCCGCATGGCCGGCCCCGGCGAACGGGTCTATTACGAAGGCGGCCGCGAAGCCGCCATGCTTCTCGATCCCTGGTTCGTTCCCGTGGACCACGCCATCGTCGGCATCGTGGACGGCGTCGAGGCGCCCGGCTGGAAAGGCGGCCCCGCATGATCATCGGCAAGGTCATCGGCAACATCCACTCCACCATCCGCCACCCGTTTTACGGCGGACGAAAGCTTCTGATGGTTGAAAAGATCGAAACGGACGGCGCTCCGGCCTCCGGCTATCTGGTGGCGATCGACCGCGCCGGCGCCGGCGCCGGCGAGACGGTCCTGGTTCTTGACGAAGGCAATGGCGCCCGCCAGGTGCTCGAATCCAAGGATGGGCCGGTGCGAAGTGTCATTGTCGGCATCGTGGATGAAATCAACGAAAGCAAAACCCCGTGAAAACGGGGTTTTTCAGTCTTGGATCAAATCAGATCCGGCTCGCCCGGAGGGTTCGCCCTACCATTGGATCCCAGGTAGGGCGAGGCATCCCTGCCGAGCCGGGCTGTTATGCCGTTTCTTTGAATATTGGATATAGAATATTGAGATCCTAAACCCCGCCGCGCCTGGCGCGGCTACAGAAAGAAGGCCGAAGATGAAAGCCATCCTGATCATTCTCGACTCCGTGGGCATCGGCGCCGCCCCCGACGCCGCCGAATACGGCGATGTCGGTGCCTCGACTCTTTCCCATCTC
>CAZHSS010000146.1:4375-4610 GCA_964535205.1 uncultured Verrucomicrobiota bacterium | reverse complement strand
TCCCGGAACGCCCCGCTGTGCGGCGAGACATAGGCGGCAATCAGCAGCTCCTTCAGACTGAACCCCCACAACGCCACGATATTGGCGATGCCGAAGACAAACACCTTGGCCGCATTGCCCGTGGAAAATCCGCCGCCGATGAACGACGCCGCCAGCGTCGCGAAAATCACCCACGAGGAATAGTTCCGGTGCACCACCGAGTAGTCCCGAAGCGTCCGGATGCCCCGTCCGGCCC
>CAZHSS010000146.1:0-4365 GCA_964535205.1 uncultured Verrucomicrobiota bacterium | reverse complement strand
GGCGGCACTGTAAACGCCCGGGAGCGGCCGGAACAAGTCATTTTGATCCAAGGAGGGGTCAGTCCCGTAATATAGTAATCTTCAACAGTTTTTTACGAAGTTTTGCCAGACGGGGATCGCGGGTTTCCTCGATGAGGCGGGGATAACGGCTCAGGCAATCGGCACGCCCCATGTGCAGGCGTCCGGCAATCCATGAATTGGCCACATGGGTACGCCTCCGGACCAGCCAAGCCAGCAGGCATTTCGCTTCGGACCCTTTCCGTCCGGCCAATACCGCCGCCTCATCCAGGCCCAAGGTCTCAACACCAGCTTGCAACCACCGCTCTGCGGCCCGCTCGTCATGCCGCTTGACCTCCTCTCCTGAGTATGACGAACGCCGGGCCGGTTCCATCCGCCGGTCGATCATCCCTTCGATTTGCTCCCGGAACTCCTGGGTCCCCAAACACCACCCCCGCCGAATCTCCTTCCAGATCCCGGAAGCCGCCCCCTCAGTGCCGAGCCGCATGATTTCCGCGGCCCGTTTCTTCATGTACTGCCGATACGCGTTGCGGCCCGCCACGCCATCTCCCAACTGCATTGCGCCCAGTACACGGTCCACGCGCAGCCACGGCGGACGGCCCGACGGCCGGACATAGCCGGGATAACTGCTCCACCCATATTGGACCAGGTCCGCCCCCTTGGAGCCCAGAAGACCGGCCCGAAGAGGGTTCAAATGAATATAGGTGGAAATCGCCTCCCAATAGCCGGTTTCTTCCGCATGCACGGGAATCGCCTTGTAGCGGCCTTGAAACAAGTGGCCCCATCGCCGGTGCCGGGCGTTGAACCGCTGGGTATAGGTGCCCTGCAACCATTTCATGCCCGCCACCAGGTTGGGCTCCGGCGTCTCCAGCAACAGGTGGTAGTGGTTGCCCATCATGACAAACGCATGGACGTGCCATCCGCAACGCTCGCAGGCTTCGCCCAACGTCGCCAAATAGGTCCGACGGTCCGCATCGTCCAGATAGATGGACTGGCCACCGTTCCCGCGGCACATCACGTGATACACCGCCCCCGCATATTCCACTCGTGGCTTCCTTGGCATGCCTCCGCTTACACCATATCCACCACTCTGCCGTCAATCTGTTTTATAGATTATAGGACTGACCCCTTTTTTAGATTATAGGACTGACCCCTTTTTGACCCCTTTTTCTTTACTATTCTTTTACCTTTATGTTTTTCTCTGCTATGCCATGATTATGAAAAGCCTTCTGCCAATGTGCCCCATCGAAGTCGCTATATTGAGGCAACATGAGTGAAAACCGCAAACGATATTGCCCTGCGTTCTCAATGGAAATTGGCCCGATCGAAACTGACATATATTGACTAGGCGACAGGAGTCGGCCCCAGTTTGAATTCTCGACATCCCAGGACAATGCGTAATCATCGACATACACGCCATCGAATGCCGCCGATTCCAAAGTCAGGCGCTTGATATATGGAGAAAAAATGACAATGTCTCTTTCGCTCATATTCTGTAGCACAAGGGTAATATAAACCTCTGTTCTCACTTTCACTATAGGGGGAACATGTACATCAAATCTCAAATCCTCTGTGCCAATGGAAACGAGACGGTTGAGTCTACGTGCATTCCCTTTTTCGTAGGCTGTTCGAACCAGTGTCCACGCTCGTAGATCAGATGCGGTCATGTGGCTACTCATTGGGCTTATTAGGCGCGTTGGGGTTGAAGCAGAACGCTCCCCGCATCCACTGTGTAGCAATGCCAGACAAGACAGGATGATAGCGATGTTCAAGAGCAATATGCCCTGTCTCAATGTGCGTGATGCGACGACCCCCCTAATGCTTGGCTTGCCATAAAAACACCGCGCAGGACTGAACACTGTTGTTTTCATGTTTACTCCCATAAATGGGCGGTTCTTGTTGAGCTGTCCCAGCAGAGTGCCTTGGCAGGATATCCTGGGGGTGGCCGGGTAATAGTGTGTTCAGGTCCTTTAATAGGACGCTCTGTGTTAGAACTCTTTAGTTCTGCACATATGCTTACGCACTCATTGAATAGGATAGACGACTTATGACGACTCTGAGAATCCAACCAGACCAGATAATCAATGTGGCAAATCTCCTCACGCTTAATCTCTGTTACCGTCACTAATTTTTTGCCTTCTTCGCAAGAATCAGGCCCCACTGTCAAAATTATTGGAGGTGGTGCTGAGCCACCAAATGGCCACGGCCATAGTCCCAGAATGTCAATTCGGTCTGTCGTCTGGTTCTCCACATATCCAAGTAGACCAATGCCACCCATTTCTCCGATCGGATCCCGGTTGAGGAAGCGCCCCAGGTCGGGGCTGTAGAATCTGTAGCCGTAATAGTAGAACCCGGTCTCCCCATCCCAATACTTGGAACTGAACCTGAACGGATTGGTATCCGCCTGGTCGCCGGATTTGGCGATGGTGTTGCCGTAGGGGTCGTATTCGTAGTGGGCGACAACGGCTCCGTTGGTATCCACCAGATCGGTGATGTTGCCGTTGGCGTCATAAGCAGGAGTCTGGAGACAGGAGTCAGGAGACAGCATGGCCAGCAGCCCGCCAACGCCGCCGGCACCTTGGAGGGTGCCGGAGAGGTCGAGACCCCAGACGTAAGAACGCGACGAGGGCGTCGCGGCTCCAAGATCCTCGCGGACGAGATTCCAGCCATCGTACAGGAAGGTGTTGGTCTGGGTGGCGGTGGCTTTCATGACCCGTCGGCTCATGTAATCGTATTGGTTTTGTACCACGGGAACCCCGTTTGAGGAAACAGAAATCAACCGGTTTTCGGCGTCCCAGGCATACGTCCACAGGCCGAATAGGGTCATGTTGCCATCGGGATCGTAGATGGGCTCCACGACGCCCGCATTGATGTTGGTGTATTGGTTCAGCTCGTTGGCCTGGTACAGGTTCGTGACCTCGTTGGCGCTGGCCAGTTGGCGGTTGCCGATGGGGTCGTAGAGGTAGGCATAGACGTTGGTGCCCATGATCGCATCTGCCAGTTCGGACCTCATGTTGTAACCGAACAGGTTGGTCGTCAACCCGGAATCCACCCGCTCCGTGCGTCGCCCGGCGGCGTCGTAGGCATAGGCGAAGGCCGAAATCGGACTGCCGTCGAAGGTATTGACCATGTCCGTCCGCAGATCGCGGCATGCGCTCTGTCTTGATTTCATGATTTCCTTCTGGAATTGGTTTATTATGGGATAGTTTATCTGGCTTGTCTCGTTAATTTACGGTTCAGATTTGTACGCAATGTGTTGTCGGGATCACAGTCATGCATCGCCGCATCCTGCTCTTTGACGCATTGATAGATGATTTAATCGATGACTTGGTTTGTTTCATCAATCATGGCGGTTTTACCCTGTTCACGTTATGATCCGATCAGGATCGGGGTTTCTCGCCGGGACAACCGGGCGGTTTGACTGCACGACCTCCCCCATTCCTTGCGTTGCGGAAACCGGCAGACGCCCGCCGGCCGCTCAGGGAGCGTCCAGCTTTCGCCGGGCCTCGGAGCCGGCCGGGGCGGCTTCCCGCAGGGCCTGGCGGAGTTTCCGGCGGTAGTCGCCGGCCACGGAGTCATCGGCGCCCCGCGCAAACAGGTCCGCCAGCGCGGCCAGATCCGCCTCCGCCGTCGGTCCGGCCTGAAACAGATCCGGAAGTCCGCGGCAGAAGAAAAAGCGCAGCGCGCGGATTTCGATGGACTCCGGATGCGCCGCCGCCAGTGCATCCAGACCGGCCAGCCCGGCCCGGGTGCGGTTGTATTTGTCCCACGGCAGGCGGGCGTGCTTGCCGGCCAGGCCGGCCAGCGCCGCGTCATAGGCCTGGAACACCGGGGGCCACTCCGCCCGGTCCGGCGGAAGCCGCGCCTGCAGCAGGCGGGTCAGCGAACGCGTCACGGCGGAAGAATCCGGCGCCCGCTCAAACTCCAGGCGAACCTGTTCCAGCAGGTCCGGGTCCGCCGGAACCGGACCGGCCGTCTCCGGGCCGCCGGCCGCCCGCATGGCTCCGGCCAACAGCAGCACAAGCCAACACGCGCGCATGGCGGTCAGGAGCGGCGCTCCACGCTGTAGCGGAACAGGTCCTGAAAGGCTTCGCGTGCCGCCGCCGTGCAGGCCCCGGACTCCTGCGGCAGGCTGGCGATCCGGTCGGAGGCCTCCATGGCAAAGCACTTCATGTATTCGCGCACCTTGTCCCGCGCCCCCGTTTTTTCCATCGCTTCGCGGACGACCTTCAGGCCCGCTTCGCCGGGTTCCGGACTGCCGAAAATCCGCTGGAGTTCCGCCTTCAGCCCGGCGTCGGCCGCTTCGAACAGAAAATGGCGCAGCAGCGTCTTTTTGTCCTCCCGGAT
>CAZHSS010000145.1:1446-4645 GCA_964535205.1 uncultured Verrucomicrobiota bacterium | reverse complement strand
GCCCGCCCCCCCCCCCCCGCCTTGCGCTTCCCCGGCGATTGCCGTACCGTAGGCGCAACATGACGCACGTCCCCGACAAATTCGATTTCTGGTATGCGGTCAACAACACCGAGGTGCTCGAACTGCCCCGCGGCCGCCTCGAAACCTTCGGCTCCACCCAGATCAATTACCGCCTCGTCACCGAACTGATGGACTCCGTCGGCCAGGTCCGCGTCCGCGAAGGCCGCATCCAGTCCTTCCGCCCCGAAATCCTGACCCCCCAGTCCTTCACCGAGTCGCCCCTCGAAGGCTTCCAGGCCGGCCAGGCCGAGGACTTCATCCGCTGGCTTCGCGAACACGAATCGGAGATGGTCCTGATCAAGTACGGCTTCAAGATCCGCCACGAAACCGTCACGGAATCCATTGTCCACGATTCCATGGACAACGTGGTGGAGCGCGTGCGCGCCGACCTGAAAACCAAGGCCGACCCGCTGTCCGCCCTGATCGTCGGCGTGGACGAACCCTGGGAAGTCTGCCTGCTCAAGCTCCTCTTCGAAGTCGTCAAGCAGTCCGCGCCCGTCAATGCGCGCGATCTCCGCGCCGATCCGGACGGCTCCCGTCACGAGATCGAAAAAGCCTTCCGGATGGCCGCCGGCGACCGCAGCCGCCTGGCCCCCCTCGCCCAGCTCCTGACCCGGCTCGACAAATTCAAAGACTACGAAGACCGGTTCTACGCCATGGTCCGCTCCCATTCGGGATAGCCGGACATAGCCCCTGCCGTCTCAGGAAACGGCCGGCCGCACCGGCAGGCGGGCCGCCTGTTCGAGTTCTTCGGCGCCGATGGGCCCGGCGCGCAGAATCTCCAGCGCCTCCGCTCCCACGCGCACGACCGTGCTGGCCCGCCCTCCCGGCGACAGCCCATCATCCAGCGCCAGCGCGGCATGCGGCTCCAGCGCCGCCCAGGCATCCTGCGCCGTCCGCGCCGGCGGCTGTCCGCTGCGGTTGGCGCTGGTCACGGCCGGCAGCCGTTTCAGTTCGCGCAGCCACGCCAGGGCCACTGGGTGGTCCGGCACGCGGAATCCCTCCCAGCCGCCGGCCCCGTCCGGCAGGACCAACGTCAGCGGCCCCGGCCAAAACGCCTCCGCCAGCCGCCGCGCCGCGTCCTCCATCGGAATCCCCGCCCCCCGGATCGCATCCGCCTCCGCCGCCATGCGCGTCAGTTGCTTGCCGGCCTCCCGTCCCTTGGCCGCCCGCAGCCGCTCCAGCGCACCGGGCGAATCCGCGCATACGGCGACCCCGTACACGGTTTCCGTCGGCACAATCACCAGCTCGCCCGCCCGGCACGCTTCCGCCGCGCGGCGGATGGTTTCGGGCCCGGGCGGCAGCAGAATCCCGGGTCTAGCGCTTCCGGTCATAGCCGAGCGCCTGAAGCCCCAGCAGCAGATCGGTCGCCCGCCGCAGATAGGTGTCATGGCGGGTCCGGTCCCGCAGCGCCTTGTCTTCCTTCTCTTCGTCCGTGACGGTCTTCTTGCTCCGCAGCATGATCGGTTCGTCCGGCTCGAAGGCCGTTTCGTTCAGCGCCGCATCGGTAATCAGCACATCCGGTTTCACCCCGCCCGCCCCCCAGTACACCGTGCCGTCCGCCATGCGGATTTCCCGCGTCGCCAGCCATGCGTGCCGGCCCGTGGACAGCGTCACCGGCTCGCGGATCAGCGGATCTCCGGATGTCTCGCGCCCGATCAGCATGGCTCCCTTTACGCTGCCGCTCAGCACCGCCGCCAGCAGCTCCGCCGCGCCGCAGGTGCCGTCATCCGCCAGCACCATCAGCGGCAGCGTCTCCACCTCGGCCGCCGGCGCCTTCACCGCCGCCAGCTCGGTCCCCTGCCGGTCGGACTGGGTGTACAGCAGCGTCCCTTCCCCGGCAAAACGCGCCGCCGCCTGCGCCACTTCCTCTTCCGCGCTCCCGTCGGCCCCGCGCAAATCCAGAATGGCCCCGAACACCCGGCCCGACTGCCAGCTCGCCAGCGCCGCCGCGATTTCGCCGGCGGCCCCCGGATGAATCCCGGCCACCCGGATGTAGCCGATGCCCGTCGGCAGCTCTTCGGTCGCCGCCACGGAGGCCCCGTTGCGGCGGATCCGTTCGATCGTCACCGTCCGGCTTTCGCCGTCCATCCCCAGAACCCCCAGTTCCACGGACGCCTCGTTCCCCTGCGCCAGCCACTCGCGCACCTCCGCCAGCGCGGCACCGGCCGGCGCCGCGCGGCCGCCGATGGTTTCCAGCCTTTCGCCCGGCGCGAGGCCCGCCCTGGCCGCCGGCGAATCCTCCCCGACCGCCGCCACCCGTGGCCCGCCCTCCGTCGGCACCAGCACCAGCCCCGTCTCCCAGGCCGTCCGGGAGCCTTCCCGCCGGCCCGCCGCCAATTCCCCGCTGTCGAGAAACTCCGCGCCGGGCTCGGCGGCCCGGATCAGCGCTTCCAGCAGCGCCGCGCGGGCCACCGATCCTTCCGGCGACAACCGGGATTCCTCCAGCACGCGCACCCCTTCGTCCACGGCGTCGCAAAGCCCCCGCGCCCATTCCGGCGAAGAGGCCGGTGCCGGCGCCTCCGTCTGCGCCGGCGCTTCCACCTGCGCTCCTGCCGCCATCACCGCGCCCAGCACGGCCAGACAGGCCGCTCCCGTCGTGCTCGTCCATCTCATCCCGTCATCGTCCTCTCTGCCGGCCGACACACTCCGGCCGGCTTGATTACATTGCCTAGAAGCGCACGCCGCCGCCCAGCGAGATCACCATGACCTCGTTCTCGATTCCCGCCACGTCGCGCTCGCCGCCCCGTTCCCCCGTTTCCACATTACGGACTTCCATGTCGCCCAGAATGTGGTCGATCTTCTGATAGTCCAGCCCCGCCGTCAGGAACCAGCCCGAAAATCCCATCTGGTCCAGGTCGTAGCGCACCTCGATCCCGTACCCCAGCAGGTCCCCCTCCTCGAAGGTTTCCTTGAAATGCAGGCTGCGCGCCACGTGCTCGTCCCAGTCCGTTGCCTCGACAATCGGGCTCCACGTCAGATATCCCGACACCGTGAGCGCCTCCCAGGTCCAGTCCACCGTCGCCCCGAGATAGGGCATGCGGAATTCCTGCTCGTAGTTGATCATGTTTTCGCCGTCCAGGTACTGGGGAATGTAGCCGTACTCCGGATACAGCAAGTAATCTCCGCTGTCTTCCCA
>CAZHSS010000145.1:730-1436 GCA_964535205.1 uncultured Verrucomicrobiota bacterium | reverse complement strand
TCCATCCGTCCTGCTTGTAGCCCGCCATGGCCCGTAGCGCGAATGCCCGGTTCGCCCACACGTCAAACGCCAGGTTCAGATCCAGCCTGTAGCCTTCCGTCACATCCACGTCCGACAGCGAATAGTGCGTCCAGTCCGCGGACCCGGTGTCCAGCCAGTCGTAGTCGTCCATCTCCCCGCTGCCTTCCGTCAGCGCGATCCACATTCCCCCGTTCACCGTGAACCGCTCCAGAAAATTGTTCTGGCGGTTAAAGGGCCGGACCGACAGGCTGCCCCCGCCCATCACCACGTTCTTGATGTCCCAGTCCAGGCGGCTCAGCTGGCGCCGCGCGCCCCCGGGCCCCTCATAGTCGTACACATGCTCCTTTGCTTCGCCGTTGGCCAGCCCCAGCGACAACTCGGCCGCGAACGGCATGCCCACCGCCCGGCTCGATTTCGCCATCGGCGCCGCCCGGAATCCGGCCTGCACCGGCAGCGACAGCATTCCCACCGCCATCATCACCATGATCCTCTTCATATGGGCCTCCTTCGGGCGCCCGGGCTTGCCGGCCGCCGCATGTTGATTTCTTTTGCCGGATTGTGATTGCCCCCCCGCCCCCGAACAAGCAGAAAATGCCCGACCCGATCCGACGGGGCGCATCTGCGATTAGGTGCATTCGCGATGGCCAAATGGGCAAATAGCCCAGCTCGGCAGGGATGCCTTGCC
>CAZHSS010000145.1:0-720 GCA_964535205.1 uncultured Verrucomicrobiota bacterium | reverse complement strand
GTCGGATGTCTACCAGGTAGGGCGAACCCTCCGGGTGAGCCGCAGGCCTTCACCCTGCACCGAATCACAGATGCGCTGGTCCCCGACCCGATCCGCTTTCTGGACTTGTCCGCTTCCGCTCTCCAAGGCACAATCCGGAATCAATGGCCGACAGTCTCCCCATGCCCATTCTGCTGCAGCCCGTGTACAAAGAGTACATCTGGGGCGGCGACCGCCTCCTGCACGAATTCCACCGCCGCCTCCATCCCGGCACCTATGCCGAGGCCTGGGAAGTGGCCGACCACCCCGACGGCCAGACCCGCATCATCACCGGCCCCGATGCCGGCGCCACCCTCGCCGAGGCCATCCGCCGCCGCGGTCCCGGCCTGCTCGGCGCCGGCCGCACCGATACCGCCTTTCCCCTCATGGTAAAAATCATTGATGCCCGCGAAACCCTGTCCGTCCAGGTTCACCCCGACGAGGCTGCCGCCGCCCGCTTCGGCGGCGAGGCCAAAAGCGAAATGTGGGTCGTGCTCTCCGCCACCCCCGACGCCCATATCTACTCCGGCTTCAAGCCCGGCACCACCCCGGCCGATTTCGAGCGCGCCCGCGCCGACGGCGTCATCCCCTCCCTTCTCCAGCGCTTTCCCGCC
The DNA here is from genome assembly GCA_964535205.1 of uncultured Verrucomicrobiota bacterium. Taxonomy (GTDB): domain Bacteria; phylum Verrucomicrobiota; class Kiritimatiellia; order CAIQIC01; family Lenti-01; genus JAAZFE01. The sequence goes on along the minus strand of CAZHSS010000145.1, from coordinate 88 downwards.
CGCCCCGGCATGGTCTTCCATACCCCCGGCGGACGCGTCCACGCCATCGGCGCCGGCTGCCTCCTGCTGGAAGTCCAGCAGGACGCCA
>CAZHSS010000144.1:1171-4664 GCA_964535205.1 uncultured Verrucomicrobiota bacterium | reverse complement strand
GGCGGCGACCGACCACATCCCCGAGATGATCGCGCTGATCCGGACGCTGGAGGACAAGGGCTACGCCTACCGCGCGGGGGACGGCTCGGTGTACTTCAGCATCGCCAAATGGCCGTCCTACGGGAAGCTGGCGCACCTGGACCGCGAGGGCATGCGTTCCGGCGTGCGGGTTGCGGCCGACGAATACGAAAAGGAAAACGTCGCGGACTTCGCGCTGTGGAAGGCGTGGGATGAGAAGGACGGCGACGTGGCCTGGGAATCGCCGTGGGGCCGGGGACGTCCTGGCTGGCACATCGAATGCTCCGCCATGAGCATGAAGTATCTGGGGCCGAGCTTCGACATCCATACCGGGGGAGTGGACAACATCTTCCCGCACCACGAGGACGAAATCGCGCAGAGCGAGGCGGCGAACGGGAAGCCGTTCGCCGCGTACTGGCTGCATTGCGCCCACCTGATGGTGGACGGCCAGAAGATGTCGAAATCGCGCGGCAACTTCCACACGCTGCGCGACGTGCTGGCGCGCGGCCATACGGGGCGCGAAGTGCGCTACGAGCTGCTGGCGACGCACTACCGCGCGCCGCTGAATTTCACCTTTGCCTCGCTGGATGCGGCGCGCACCGCGCTGCGGCGCGTGGACGAGTTCACGACGCGGCTGGACGGGGCGGCGGGCGGCGCCGCGGCGGGGGACCTGCCGGGATGGGCCCGGGCGGCGGCGGACCGCTTCGAGGCCGCCATGGACGAGGATTTGAACATCTCCGCCGCGCTGGCGGCGCTGTTCGACGCCATCCGCGAAGGCAATGCCGCGCTGGATGCCGGGGCGCTCGATCCGGCCGGGGCCGGGGCGATGCAGGCGCTGTTCCGGCGCTGGGATGCCGCCCTGGGCGTGCTGGAAAGGCCCGCCGAAGCCGTTCCGGCCGGCGTCCAGGCGCTGCTCGAAAAACGGCAGGCGGCCCGTGCGGCGAAGGACTGGGCGCAGTCCGACGCCCTGCGCGACGAAATCGCCGCTCTGGGCTGGGCGGTGAAAGACACGCCCAAGGGGCAGGTCGCGACAAAGGCCTGAAGATGAATCAGAACTCATGAACTCATGAAGAGAGACAACAATGGGCAATGAGTATCCAGAAGATGAATCAGAACTCATGAAGAGAGACAACAATGGGCAATGAGTATCCAGATTCTGATTTGACGGAACAAATCATCAAGGCGGCGATCGCGGTGCATGTGAAATTGGGGCCGGGTTATCTGGAGTCCACCTATGAAGAGGCTCTCTGCATTGAACTGCGGAAAGCGGGGATCCCCTTCGAAAGACAAAAGACGGTGGACATTCTGTACGAGGGCCGGAAAATCGCGGAACACCGGTTGGACCTGTTTGTCGGCGGCCGGGTTGTCGTTGAGCTGAAAGCCATTCAAGACGTAGCGCCCATCCATTACACCGTCGTTCGCTCCTATTTGAAGGCCACAGGCGCGGCAACGGGTCTATTGTTGAATTTTTTCTCGATGCCTTTGATGATCAAACGAATCGGGCCTGATCGGTTCTCTGAACTGTAAATGCTCCTTTCATGAGTTCATGAGTTCTGATTATGGTTGCGGCAGGAGATTGGAAGATGGCGAAAGGCAGATTGATCACGTTCGAGGGGCCGGAGGGGGCGGGGAAGAGCACGCAGGCGGCGATGCTGATTGCGCGGCTGGAGGCGCGCGGGCTGGAGATCATCTACACGCGCGAGCCCGGCGGGACGAAGCTGGGCGAAGCGATTCGCGGGGTGCTGCAGTACAACACCGCGGGCGAAGCGCCGTGTCCCGAGAGCGAAGTGCTGCTGTTCGAGGCCAGCCGCGCGCAACTGGTCCGGCAGGTGATCCTGCCGGCCCTGGAGCGCGGGGCGTGGGTGGTTTGCGACCGCTTTTTCGATTCCACCACGGCCTATCAGGGGTTCGGGCGCGGATTTCCCGTCGAGCTGATGGAGACCATCAACCGCTTTGCCGTGGGCGACGCGGTGCCGGACATGACGATCCTGCTGGATGTGAATGTGAGCCTGGGGATGCAGCGCTGCGCCAAGCGGCAGGCCGGCCAGGCGATGAAGTACGACCGGATCGAGAGCGAAGCTCTCGAGTTCCATGAGCGGGTCCGCCAGGGGTATCTGGAACTGGCCCGGCGCTATCCGGAGCGGTTCCGCCAGGTGGATGCCATGCGCCACGCGGAGCCCATTGCCGACGACGTGTGGAGACTGGTGCGCGATGCCTTTTTCCCCGAAGGTTGAACGGGCGCTGGAGGATCTGCGCCGAACCATCGTGTCCGGGCGGATGCCGCACGCGCTGCTGGTGTCGGGCCGCCCGCGGGGCGGCGGCCGCGATTTCGTGCGCGGTATGCTGGGGCTGCTGTTTCCCAAGGCGGACCCGGCGCGTTTCGAGGAGCATCCGGACATCCGCTGGGTCGAGCCGGAGAGCAAATCCCGGCAGATCAAGGTCGAGGAGCAGATCCGCCCGCTGATCCGGTTCATCCAGCTGACGTCGTACGAGGGCGGGTGGAAGGCGGGAATTGTCCTGTTTGCGGACCGGATGAACGCCAGTTCGCAGAATGCGCTGCTGAAGACGCTGGAAGAGCCTCCGCCGCACAGCCTGCTGGTGCTGGTGACGGATGTGCCGGCGGCCCTGCTGCCGACCATCCGTTCGCGCGCCCAGGTGATTGATGTGCTGGACGAACGCGGAAGCGACGCGGCGCCCTGGGGGCCGCTGGTCATGGATCTGCTGCGGAATCCGCCGGTGCGGCGGGGCTGCGAGATGGCGGCGTGGACCGACCGGCTGACGGCGCCGCTGCGCAGCCTGGAGGAGCTGGCGCGGGAAGAGGAGACCGCCCGCCAGGAAGAGGCGGCGCGCTCGCGCGACGCCGAGGAGCTGTCCCGGACCGACAAAGCGGTGGTGGATGGGCGGGTGGCGTCCCGCGTGAAGGAGATGCGCGAAGAACTGCTGCGCACGATCCAGCTTTGGCAGCGCGACGTGCTGGCGCGGGTCCAGGGGGCCGAAGCCGCGCCGGCCTGGTTCCCGGAGGAGGCGGACGCCATTGCCGCGCAGGCGGAGGGGCTGGCGTTTGCCGAGGCGCTGCGGCGGGTGCAGGCCGTGGACGACGTGCGCGAACTGCTCGAGCACAACATCCGCGAATCGGTCGCGCTGCTGCGGCTGGCCCGCGCGGTGTCGCGTCCGGCCGGCTGACAGCCGTCCCGGAGGCGGGGTCCGGGTTTCGCCCAACGGGGGCTTACCAGCTGTCGAATGCGGCGGCGCCCTGGGTCATGACCTGGCCGCGCGCTTCCATGGAGAGGGTTTTCCCGGCGTCATCAATGATGATCAGCTTGGGGATGCCGGAGACGGCGTATTTTTCCTTGAGGGCCTCCACGGGTTTGTCGCCGAAGGGGATGGCCAGCCAGGGCATCTCGTGGCTGCGCATGTAGGCGCGCATCGAGGCTTCGTCGCGGTCGTGGGGAACCAGCACCACCTCGAACGGCTT
>CAZHSS010000144.1:0-1161 GCA_964535205.1 uncultured Verrucomicrobiota bacterium | reverse complement strand
GCTTGCCGTCGGCCTGAAGCTGGTTGTAGGCGGCGGCCAGCTGGGGGGTGAAGGCGCGGCAGGGGGGACACCAGGAGGCCGAGAAATACAGGCCGATTTTCTTGCCGGCGAGTTCGGCGGTCGAAACCTTGCGTCCCTTGGCGTTGACCAGCCGCCGGCCCAGCAGGTCTTCCAGCGCGGGGGGGATCGGGGCGTCCCCGGCGGTGTTGCCGGAAAGGCCGGCCGCCGGCGCGGCCGACTTGAGCCCTCCGACATACCTCTGGTCTTCGGGGCTGAGCCGGTTCAGGCGGATTTTCATTTTCTCGCCGCCGGGCAACTGGAGAATCACCAGGTCGAACTGCTGCTCGACAAAAGCGGCTTCGATGGTGGCGCCGCTGGCGCTGGTCCACGTGCGCATTTCCTGGGCGAAGGCCTGAGCGGCGGCAAGCCATACCAGCAGCGGGATCAACCGGGTTGTGTTCATGCGGGTCTCCTGGATGGGGGGCACTATGGTCTGGCCGGGGAGGTTTGGCGAGTCCGGAGTGCGGCGATCCGACCGGTGTCCAGGGCTGCGTCAAGAAAGCGGCTCATCGGGGACGATTCGCCCTACCTCACCCGCCTTTCTCGGAAATGGCAGGGCATCCCGACTCTCCAAGAGGTCGGGACCTGCCGAGCCGGACTGTTCTGAAACATCTTTCTTGACGCAGCCCTGGACCGGTGTTTGGCGGGCGGCCCGGTCGGAGTGCCGCACCAAAAGGGATCAGGGGCCGGGCTTGCGGGGGGCGCGGTTGCGCATGAGGCGGGCGCCGCGGGTGACGTTGCAGAGGGAGCCGCCGATGCGGCGGGCGATTTCGCGCTGGGGGACGCCGTCGCGCAGGAGGCAGAGGATGGCCCATCGCTTGTGGAGGGCGGCGACTTCGGAGCGGGTGAGGAGGTCGGAGAGGACGCGGCGCATTTCGGCGGGGTCGCGGACTTCGCAGAGGGCCTGAAGGAGGTGGGCTTCGTCGGGCTTCATGGGGCCGGAGCGGGTTCGGGGGGGGCCTGGTCTTCGAACTGCATGCGGTAGAGGCGCTGGTAGATGCCGCTGTGGGCGAGGAGTTCCTGGTGGCGGCCGCGTTCGACGATGCGTCCGCGGTCGAGGACGAGGATCTGGTCGGCGCGCTGGATGGTGGAGAGGCGGTG
>CAZHSS010000143.1:0-4697 GCA_964535205.1 uncultured Verrucomicrobiota bacterium | reverse complement strand
AGCTCTACGAGGACAATCGCCGGAAGGTGCAGATCGGGGCGATGTCGAGCCTGGACGAAAAACAGGCGGAGAGTCAGGCGGCGGCGGCGCGGGCGGATCTGAGTTCGGCGCGGCAGGCGCATGTCGAAGCGCAGAACCGCCTCCAGGCGCTGATCTACGCGGATCACCGCGGGTTCCGGAAACGGGCGCTGGCCGCGGCGGGGCAGCTCGCGGCCGATCCCGTGGCGGTGGATCCGCCGGTCAGCGGCGAGCGCGCGCTGGAGCAGCGACCGGATGTGCGGGAGGCGCGGCTGGCGCTGGAACGCCAGGGGCTCACCGTGGACTACCAGAAAAACCAGACCCTGCCTTCGCTGGATCTGGTGGGCAGCTACGGCGTGGCGGCGAGCGACGAAGACAGCCGGAGCGGCACGTTCGACCGGATGGAAGCGGCGGACGAACCGTTCTGGACGGCGGGAATCACGCTGACTTTTCCGCTGGGCAACCGCGCGGCGCGCAGCCGGTTCGAGCAGAGCCGGTCGGCGGAGGAACGGATGCGGCTGGAATACCGGCAGCTCGAGGAGTCCGTGCTGGTGGAGGTGGACAATGCCGTCCATGCGGTGGGCGCGGGGCTGGAAAAGGTCCAGGCCACCCGCGAAGCCCGCGACTACGCGGAGCAGGCGCTGGAGGCGGAGCAGCAGAAGCTGGCGCGGGGGAAGAGCACCAGTTTCGTGGTGTTGCAGCTGCAGCGGGATCTGACAGCGGCGCGCAACAGCGAGATCCGCGCCCTGGCCGACTACAACCGGCAGGTTTCCGCCCTGGCCCGGGCGGAGGGCGCGATGCTCGAACGCCACGGCGTGGAATTTGCCGGCGAATAGCAGATGGGGGCGGCATCATTTCCGGCAGCCGGGGGCAGAGCGTGGGTGCCCATGAAAAACGCTCCGCCGGAGGGCGGAGCGGTGGAAAGGGCCGGGGCTGGAACTCAGGCCAGTTCGGCGACTTCCTCGGCGATTTCGCGGGCGGCTTCGGCGGCCATTTCGAAGCGCTCGGCGGAATCGAAGTGGCGGACGGAGTCCTGTCCGTCGGCCCAGGCGATCTGGATGTCATCCACGCCGATATACCCGAAGATGGCCCGGATGGCGGGGGTCAGGCCGTCGAGAACATCGCCTTCCTTGTAGATTTCGTCGGAGGAGACCAGCAGCACGACGGTGCGGAGATGATGGGTGGGGACCACGCCTTCAGGGCCCATGTTGAACATTTTGCCGGGAACGATCACCTGGTCAATCCAGGCCTTCAGGATGGACGGCATGCTGTTGAGCCAGACGGGCAGGGTCAGCACCAGCACGTCGGCGTCCACCAGCGCCTGGGCGTTGTTGTTGGAATAATTGGCGGCGGTTTCCTCGGCCTTGGCGGGGTTGTAGGCGGGATCGGCCACCGGGCCCCAGAAGTAATTCAGGGCTTCGACCGTCACGAACGGGGGCTTGTTCTGGTAGAGATCCACGTTGTTGACAAGCACGTCGGGATTCTTCTCGGTCAGCGTCGTGAAAAATTCCAGCGCCAGCTTCTTGGATTTCGAGGTTTCCGCCGGCCGGGGGTTGGCAATCACATGCAGCACATTCATTCCGAAACTCCTGTTGGGGGTCAAAAAGTGAACAATCAGGGGGTGTTGATGCCACAAAGGGGAGTCCCAATACAATGCAAAAAATTCAGCGGCGCGGATTCGCCGGGGCGAATGCGCTTGAACAAGCGGCAGGGGCATGAATAATCGGGAGCCACTTTCGAAAGGACGAGGCATGGATATTCAGAAACTGTTTGCGGAGCGGATTGGCGGGGAGCAATTCGGACAAAGCACGGCGATTTACAAGTTTGAAAAGATCAAGCGGGCAAAGAAGGCGGCGCGCGAGGCGCACCCCGGGGTGGAAATGCTGGATTTCGGGGTGGGGGAGCCCGATCAGATGGCTCCGCGGGCCATCCGGCAGGCGCTGAAGAAGGCGGTGGACGACCCGGCCAACCGGGGATACGCCGACAACGGCATTCCCGAATTCAGGGCGGCCGCCGCCACGTACATGGCCGATTTTTTTGGCGTGACGGATCTGGACCCGGCGACGGAGATCAATCACACCATCGGGTCCAAGCCGGCGCTGGCGATGCTTCCGCTGTGCTTTATCAATCCCGGAGATGCCGTGCTCGCGACGATCCCGGGCTATCCGGTCATGGCCACCCACACGAAGTATCTCGGCGGGACCGTCATTCCCGTGCCGCTGCTGGCGAAGAACCGGTTTTTTCCGGATCTGAAGGCGTTGGAGCAGACGGATCTGTCGCGGGTCAAGCTGTTCTACGTCAACTATCCGAACAATCCCACCGGGGCGGCCGCGACCGAAGACTTCTTCGACGAGCTGATTGCCTTTGCGCAGCGGCACAACCTCCTGATCGTGCAGGATGCGGCCTATGCCACGCTGATCTACGGCCGCGAGCGGCTGTCCATCCTGGGGCGTCCCGGCGGCAAGGAGGCGGCGATTGAATTGCACTCGATGAGCAAAAGCTACAACATGACCGGCTGGCGCCTGGGATTCGTCGCGGGGTCGGCCCGGGCAGTGGCCGCGGTGGCCGAGGTCAAGGACAACATCGACAGCGGCCAGTTCAAGGCCATCCAGATGGCGGCCTGCGCCGGCATCGCCGACATCCGCCTTTCGGAGAAAATCCGCGCCCACTATCAGCGGCGGCTGCGCGGTCTGGTCAAGGTGCTCAAGACGGCCGGGTTCAAGGCGAAGATGCCGGGCGGGACGTTTTATCTGTACGTGCCGGCGCCGACGGGGACGGCCGGCGGTCTGCGGTTCGCCAACGGCGAAGAGGCGTCGCAGTATCTGATCAAGGAACTGTGCATCTCGACGGTGCCGTGGGACGATGCCGGGGCGTTTCTGCGCTTCGGCGCGACGTTCGAGTCGGCAGGGCGGGCCGACGATGCCCGGGTGCTGGAGGAACTGGGACGGCGTCTCGCCCGGGCCGGCCTCGTGTTCGGGGGCGGCGCATGAGTCCGTCGCCGTTGGTGTTTTCCAAAGGCGTCCAACTGACGGTGTACATTGACAACCGCAAGGGGACGCTGGCCACGCTGGCTCAGTTCCTGGGCAAGCACGGCGTGAACATCTACGGGCTGACGCTCGCGGATACGGAGGGACATGGCTATGCGCGCCTGATCGTGGACGACACGGAGAAGGCACGCCAGCTGGTGGAGGATTCCGGGGAGCTGGTGGGCGCGCGCGACGTGCTGCTGGTCCGGGTGCAGAACGAGCCGGGGCAGCTCGGACGGGTGCTGGCCGCGCTGGCGGCTCGCAACCTGAACATCGAGTACGGCTATTCCTCCGGCGGTCCGGACGACGAAAAAGGCCTGGTTCTGGTTCCGTCCGACATGGAGTCGGCGCTGGAGGCTCTGACGGAATTTACCCCCGGGCCGCGCTGAGTCGCCATGGATGCTCCCCGAGTCAGCATTATCACCAGCACCTACAACCGCTCGGCGGTGCTGCGGCGGGCCATCCAGTCGGTGCGGGCCCAGCGGGGATTCGATGACTGGGAAATGTGCATCGTCGGCGACTGCACGCCCGACGACAGCGAGGCCGTCGTGTCATCGTACGGTGATCCGCGCCTGCGGTTTTTCAACCTGACCGAAAAGTCGCCGCCGGTCGCTCACGGGGCCATCGCCAAAAACCACGGCATTTTTGAGATGGCGCGGGCGCCGTGGATCGCCTACCTGGACGACGACGACGAGTATCATCCCGATTTCCTGCGGGTGATGATGGGGGAAGTGGCCCGGCATCCCGAACAGCCGGTATTGTATTGCCGGTGCCAGTACCGCGACAAGGCCACCGGGCGGCGGATTTTCGGGAATCCGCTCCAGCCCTGGCTGCATCGCTGGAGCCGTGAAAAACTGCTGCGCTACAACTTCATCAACACCGCCAACGTCGTGCACACGAAAGCCCTGATCGAAGAAGTGGGCGGCTGGGATCCCAAGGACTACTTTGACGACTACGATCTGTGGAAGCGGATGAGCGCCAAGTGCGACTTCCACTATGTGAACCGCGCACTGGTGATTTCGCATGTCGGTGACTGTCCGCCTTTTTTCAAGCGCCTGTTCACCAAGGGCTGGAAGATCCTGCGCCACGGACGGCGCCTGCAGGACCAGGGCTGAGCCGCTAGCGCACCGCGCCCCGCTGGATCAGTTTTGCCAGGGCCTTGGCCAGGGGATGGTTGGGCACGGTCGCGGAGACTTGGTTGTTCACCCTGGCAACAAACCCGCCGGCCTGCAAGGTGCTCAAATGAACCTGAAACGGATGAGCGGGGATGCGGACAGCAAACGGAAGGTCCCGTAACGGGCAGGGGCCGCCGAGCAGGAACCGGAATATCCGGATTCGCCGCTCGTGGGCCAGCCCGGCGGCGATGACGCACATTTCCCTGTCGCGCTCAGGTGGAAACTGATCGAGCGCGGAGCGGATGGCCTTCAACAGCGGGGCGGCACTGGATACCTGCGGGTCTGCCGCCAAGCGATAGACCTGCAGGGTTCCCTGCCGTTCCGATTGAAGCAGGCCCCGGGACTGGATTCGACGCAGTTCCTGGCTGGCGGCGGCATGGCCAATGCCCACTCTCCGACCCAAGGCGGAGACCCCTTCGCCGGTATGGGAAGATAATTCGCGGAGCAGTTTGATCCGGGTGTGGCCAGCCAACATCTT
>CAZHSS010000142.1:0-4700 GCA_964535205.1 uncultured Verrucomicrobiota bacterium | reverse complement strand
GGCCGTGGATCCCACGCCGGCCGAACTGGCCGTCATGCGCGACGGCGACACCTGGATCGCGGGCGCGGATGTCTGGGTCAACGACTCCGGCAACCACCAGATCCTCGGCACCGTGGCGGCCCTGGGCCCGGTGTTCTTCGGGACGGACACGGTGCCCGCGGGCGGCGGGGCGGCAGGCGACTTCGGCTGGAACCATGCCGAGGGCATTCTGTACCGGCACGACGGCGCGGGATTCGAGCCGTGGGGCAAGGGCCGCCATTGGCTCCTGGACGCCCGCGGCATCATTGTCAATGATGTGGCGGACTTCGCCGCCATGATGGCCTATGCGCCGGAGCCCACCATGGGCGATCAGTTCCTGTGCGTGGCGGAACAGGCGGTCTTTATCTACCATCCGCAGGGATGGGTGGTTCCGGCTGACCCGCTGCTGCCCGGCCACCGCTTCTATTCGGTGGCGGACAATGCGATCGTGGAGTGGGACGGCGCCGCCGTGGACGTCATTGCCAGTGCCATCACCGACACGAATCTGTACGTGACCCTCCAGAGCGAAGGGCTGGCCTACAAGTCGGAAGACAAGATCTGGCGGCGGTGGGGCGTGATTCCCAGTACCGAGGACTACACCGCCCCGCGCGACTGGGAGAACGACTGGGCGGCCGCGGCCAAGATGTCCGGGCTGGTCGAGTTCTATGAGGCGGCACCGGCCTCGGCGGGATACGTGGCCAGCGGCGGCAAGGACACCGACGGCGACGGCCTGCCGGATTCGTGGGAGATCCGCTACGGGCTGAACGAACTGGACGGCGGTTTCGGCGGGGCGACCGGCTCGAACGTGGACCTCGACGGCGACGGCCGCCTGGATTATGTGTACAACGCGGCCGATTTCATCAACGGCGCCTGGGGCGATCCGGACAACGACGGACTGAACAACCGCGCCGAATGGCTGGCCGGGACCAATCCGTTTGAATTCGATACGGACGGGGATGGCTACGGCGATTACGACAGCCCGACGACGGGCGCGACCTACGGATCGCTCTACATGGATGGCGACAACATCCCCGACAGCTGGGAATCACTTTTCCCGGCGGCCTGCAGCCCGTTGAAGTTCGATGCGAACCTCGATCCCGACGGCGACGGGTGGGACAACTATTCGGAATACATGGCCTACTACCTCACGCACAGCGCCAACGTGTACACGGTGACGACCAACGACGACGGCACCGTGTCGTCCAACTGGAGCGGCGGCAGCGGGTACTCCATCCCGTACTGCGATCCCGAGGATCCGGTCTCGTATCCCAAGCCGCACATGACCTTCCGCTTCAAGACCGATTGTCCCGAGGCGTTGGGCACCCTGCGCATCTGGGCCTACACGGATCCGAAGATGAACTGCCCCGACGCCATGACGTCGCTGGCGCTGGACGCTCCGATCCGCGACGGGAATTCCCTGAGCATCACGGACTTCATTGACGGCGGGCATCTGCGGCAGGGACCGACCTACTTCATGGCCTTCGTGGACGAAAACAATGACGGCCAGTGGAACGAGCCGGAACTGATGGGCTTCAGCGAATACATGCCGGAGAACATCCAGTGGGGCGAGGCCACCGTGGACATTGCCCTGCGCGAACAGGCCAACGGCTACACCCGGATCAGCTGGGCCGGAGCGGCCAGCGAGAACACCAATACGGCGCAGACTTCCAGCTATATCGTGCGCCTGCTGCGGGAAGGCTCCGTGGTGCATGAGTTCACACGCGGCGGTTGCTCGGCCGGCCGGAGCTATCTGCACGAATATGACTTCCGGCACGCCGGGTTCGGCCCGCTCTACGGGGTGTACACCTGGCAGGTTCGGAACGCCAACAACCAGCTGCTGGTGTCGGGAACCAACACCGTGGATTATCCCGCCGGTCTGGCGAAACCGCTGATCCAGAGTCCGTCCGGAAAGATCATCTATGCGCAGGAGACGCTGAAGATGAATCTGGACCCGGCGACGGCACAGCTTCAGATTCAAATCCGGCGGGGCGCCACGAATGGGCCGTCGGTGCTGAACAAGACGGTCTATGCCCCCTACATGAAAAACGGCATCGGGGAAATGGATCTGCCGCTGCTGGCGGGCTACGGGGCGTTCACCAACGGGCTCTACTGGATCCAGGTCCGCGCATACAACCCGCGGGTGTCCGTGAGCAGCGACTGGACCAGCTTCACGGTCGATCTCCAGCCGCCCTCGAAGGGCGGGGCCGGCATGATCACCGGCCGGGCCGATTACTTTGGCTGGGCGTCGAATGCCGTCATTGTGGTCGAGGCGTACAAGGGCAGCGGGTTCGACCAGCGGCCCGTGGCCAGGGTCCGCGCGGTGTCCAGCTATTACAAGCTGATGGGCCTGCCGATCGGCGACTACCATGTGCGCGCGTTCCACGATCTGAACGAAAACGGAGCGCTGGATGCCGGCGAAGCCTGGACCCTGGTCAAGGGAACGCCGGCCTCCGTGGGCAGCATTACCTGGGTCCTGGCGTCCATCCGCGGGGTCAGTACGCCGGATCGCGGCGACCGCCGCACCGACGGCGCCCGCGGCGGCATCTCCATCACGCCGGCCGTCAGCGCTTATGCCGCGGACTATTCCGTGAAGCGCATCGAAATGAAGAGCACCGCCGAGCTGTCGGGCAACAACATGGTCCTGCATGACGCGGATTCGGACAACGACGGCCTGGCCGACATCTGGGAAAAGACGTTCGCCGGCGGCAGTCTCACGCTGATGAACCAGTACACCAACAACGACGCCGACGACCTGCTGGATCTCCAGGAGTTCCGGGCGGGGACGAATCCCAAGAATTCGGATACGGACGGGGATACCCTGGATGACGCCCGGGAACTCCTGGAACTCGGGACGGATCCCACCCGCAAGGATACCGATGGCGACGGCGTGGACGACAACGTGGAGCTGGCGCTGGGAACGGATCCGCTGCGGGCCGACAGCGACGGCGACGGGCTTTCGGACGGCGCGGAACTGAATTCGTTCGGCACCGATCCAACGCTGGCCGACAGCGACGGCGACGGCATGGACGACGGGTATGAGATCATCCACGGTTTCAACCCGCTGGATTCCGCCGACGGCGACGAAGATGCGGACAACGACGGGCTGTCTAACACGGATGAGGCCGCGCAGGGCACGGATCCCTGGAACCTGGATTCGGACGGCGACGGCTACGGCGACGGAGCGGAAATCGCTCTGGGAACCAATCCCATGAACGCCGGCAGCACGCCTCCGTCGTCCATCGCCGTCAGCGGCGACCTGAGGATTTCCGGCATTCAAACGACCGCGGAAGGTCTCGTGGTGACCTACGAGATGGATGCCGCGGATCCGGTGCCGGCGGTGCTGGAATTCCTGGTGAATGATGATATGACGGATGAGAGCGGTTGGGAAGTCGTGCCGGGGTTGCAGCCCCTGATTCAGACCGTTCCGGCGGCGGGATTGTCCGCCACCGTGCCCGTGTCGGCCGGTGAAACCATCTTCATCCGGATTCGGAGCAAATAAGCCAGGTTCGAGGCGGGCCGGCTGCCGCGGCGGGCCCGCCGAATGGCATTGACGAGGACCAGGAAGAAAACGTAGAGTCGCCAACACTAACGGCATCTAGCAAGGAGACGGGACAGGATGAAACGGATGGCATTGATCGGCATGTGCGCGGCAGTGGCGGCGCTGGGTCTCATGGGATGCGAATGGGATACGGGAAGCGACGCGGAAAACTGGAGTTCCTCGTATGACTGGGTCAATTTCAGCGGGGTATACCGCGGCCTGGGCGGGGGGCTGCTGGTCACGGACTACACGACCACGCCGTCCATTCCCGGCGTGACCAACACCTATTCCGACACGGATTCGGGCGGGACGCTGCCGGCACGCGGCACCACCGCCTCCGGTCAGGTCAGCCACGGGTCCATCGTCCCCGGGTCGTTCATGGTCAGCGTGGGCAGCATTGCCCAGTTGTCGGATCCCGGCATGGCTGGCGTCCTGACGGGAAACGGCACCGGCACGGTGAACTACGGCGGTGGCACCTGGTCCATCGAAATTGACACCTGGAGCACCACGGATCAACCGATTACCATTTCCTATTCCTATATCGTTTCGCGCGACGGCAGCACGGGCGGCGGGGCGGAGTCCGGATCCACCCGCTTCAGCATCTACTCGTTCAACGTCGGCCACCAGGGGCAGCATATCACGATTACGGACAACAATGGCGCCACCTATACCGGCCGGATCAAGAAGATGCAGTCGGCGTCCGGCTATCAGAACACGGACATCACCCAGGTGGGGGCCGATGAGGAACGCAATGACCGGGCGGCCAAATACACCTATCAGGAGAGTCCGCTGCCGGCGGACGGCGACACCGTTGTGGCCACCTTTGAGTGTACCGGCATCAGCAAGGCCGGCATGAGGGTGCGCATGTTGGGCACTTTCCAGGGCACCGTGGCGGCCAGCGTCTTTACCGGCCGCCGGATAGACGGCACCTGGATCGAAATCGGCGGCAAGACCGGCGATATCAATGCCCAAACCGAGGCGGTCTCCATTCAGACGGTGACCATCGTCCCTGAAGGCACCGAAGAACCCGAATAGCGCCGGATTGCCGGGCAACGCGCCGCGGAGGAATCCGCGGCGTTTTTGTTGTTTCTAGAGCAGTTTTCATAATGCCATAGCCGCTCCATACCCCCCGACGGGGTCGTCG
>CAZHSS010000141.1:3873-4711 GCA_964535205.1 uncultured Verrucomicrobiota bacterium | reverse complement strand
GGGCTGAGCTCCGCTGTCGGCGGGTTCGGTGACTTCCTGTCGGGCGCCGCCGACCTCGCGGCGATCAAAGGCGCCATCGCCGACGTCACCATCGGCCTCGGTGTGGCCTTCGACACCACGTTCCTGGCCCTGATGCTGGTGACGATCATTCAGTTCCCCCTCAGCTCGGTCATGCGCCGCGAAGCCACGCTGCTGGGCGAGATCGAGGTGTACATTGACGAACATTTCGTCTCGCGCCTGCCGTCGGCCGAGCAGCAGGCCGTCGTGATCGAAAACCTCGAAGACTCCATCGAGGCCGCCTTCCGCCGCTACATCCCCGATCCGGACCGCTATGAGGAGGTCTTCACCGAATCCATCGAAAAGGCCGGAACGGTGGTGGAGAAACAGTTTGAATCCTTCACGCAGAAGTACGTGGACGCCCGCAAGCAGGCGACGGACGACGAAGTCCAGGCGCTGGCCGGCGCGCTGGAAAGCGCGCATCTGAAGGCGGCGGAGCTGGCCAACCAGTACGCCCGCAGCGCCGACGGCATTCAGACGGCCCTGGGCGACAGCCTGGCCAAGGCGGCCCGGGCGGCCGGCGACGTGGCCAAACAGGTGGATACGATCGCGGATCTCGGCGCGAAGATCCAGGAGCTGCTCCAGGTCGAGCAGGCCCTCGAACGCGCTGTTGCCGGCATCGCCGGGGCCGACGAATTCCAGAAGACCTTCGCCCAGCTGCGCGAGCATTTGACGACCACCGACGAGTTCTGTCGCCGCCTGAGCAAGCCGCGGGTCATTACCCTGCACGAAGAAGTCGTCACTTGAACCGGAGGCGAGGGGAGAGGCCGGCCATGCGGAG
>CAZHSS010000141.1:0-3863 GCA_964535205.1 uncultured Verrucomicrobiota bacterium | reverse complement strand
GATCTTCCTGATGGCGGGGTGTGTCGCACTGGCCGTCCCGCCCGCCGTCCGCGCCCAGCAAGACGCCCTGACCGTCCGCCCGCTGGCCGAAGGCCTCCAGCGGCCGCATGGCGTGGCCATTCATCCCCAGACCGGGGACATCTACGTTTCCGAGCGGGGTTCCGGCCGCATCGTGGTGCTGCGCAACGGCCGGCCCGAACCGGCCCTGGCGCCGGGCTGGACGGTGTCCGAAGACCTGCCGCGCTGGGCCATTTCCGACAGCATGCCGCTCAGCGCCTGGATGTCGCCGGCGCTGAATCAGCCGGGGCCGATCGCGTTCTCGACCAACGGCACCCTGTTCGTGGCCGAGCAGACGCCCCAGGGGCGCATCCTCGAATTCAGGCCCGACGCCCAGGGACTTTACACCCAGGCCATCGCCGTGCCGGTGCCGTGGCTGGACCAGGAGTTCCAGTGGCGCGACCTGCAGGTGGACGCCCTGAACCGCCTGTTCATCGCCGGCGCCGACGAGGTCGGCTCCGACTTCATGAAATTCGGTTCGGCGCTGGTCCGCGAAACCAACGGCGACTGGTGGGTGATCGATTTCGGTCCCTTTGCGAATTTCGGTCCCTTCGCCCTGTCCGCGCGGGAAGACGTCATGGTGCTGGGCGACCGCAACCGGGGCAAGCTGTCCTGGTGGGAAGTGCATCGCCACATCATGCTGGGCGGGGTGCCGGACAGCACCGGGCGCGCCGAGCTGCAGGCGCTGGCCCTCTATCCCGACGGGGCGTTTATCATCGGCCAGCTGGATGCCCCAGGGCAGGCGGTGCTCAAGCGGCTGGATCCGTTCAACTTTCAGCAAACCACCCTGGCCACGGGCTTCCGGTCCATCGGCGACATCGCCATGGACCGCCCCAACGCCCGCTACTACGTCACCGACCCGGAGGCCGGGAAGGTGCTGGAGTGTACGCTTCCGGCGTCCGTGCGCTTCAACGAAGTGGCCATGCGCCAGATCGTCCGCGCGGTGGACGGCATGATGGGCATGACCGAAGAAGCCCCCGCCTTTCTGGGCAATTTCTTCGAACAGCTACAAAGCGCGGCCCAGGATCTGATGCCGGAGGATTCCACCCACACGATCCAGTTCAACCTGAGCGACATCGCCGGAAAGATGCCGATCGTGGCCGGCCGCATCCGGGCCGCCGTGGAAGTGGCGGGCGCCGAGGAGGATCCGATCGAGCAGGTCGAATTCTTCCTGCTCTTTCCCAGCAAGGTGGTCATGACCGACGTGGCGGTCAGCCCGAGCATGAGTTTCTTTTCGGCGCGCCGCAAGAGCGGGAAGGTCGAGCAGACCAAGCCCCTGTTTCAGGGGGATGTCGGCGTGTACCGCCTCTCGGGCACCAACGTGTCCCGTGTCGCCTCCGCTCCCGGCGGTCTCCACATCCCCATCGTGGTGTGCGGCCTGGACGAAGCCGACGGCGGCATTTACGTGAACCTGTCGTTCCTCGGCGCGGGCATCTACGGCGACTATTACCTGACTCTGTTCCAGGGGCCCCGCGAGCAGACCGCCAAGCTGGTCGTCAAGTCGCCCACGTCGGAAAGCGGCAACATTACCTATGAAGCCTCGTTCATGGATGAAGCCACCATCGAGGGCATGGACGGCTCCGTGACGCGCGAGCAGGTCAGCAACCTGCTGGTGGCGGGATTCGGGGCCGGCGGCGGGGTGAACCGCTCGGTCGGCTGGCTGCGCCTGGGCCAGTTCCCCGCGGCCATGACGGTGTCCTTCGGGGACGTGGGGGACACCACCCTGACCGGCGCGGCCAGCGGCATGCGCGACATCGTCGAGCAGAAGCGCGTGGAAATGAGCCTCGACGCCGCCAGCGAGATTCAGGGACAGGTGCCGGAGATCGTTCCCGGCGCCGGGGGAGAAACCGAAGCGCCGGCGCCGGAAGCCGCGCCGTCCGGGGAGGCTGTGCCGTGAAAGATGTCGAGTGCGACACTTCCGGATTCCAGAACATCGTGCTGATGCTCATCGGCGTTCTGATGATCCTGCTGATCAGCAACGTGCTGACCATCATCAGCAACCCGGAAAACATCAAGATCGGGTCGGTGGTGACCGGGGCGGTGTATGACGAGGACGAAGAGGAAACGGCCTTCATGCCGCCCAAGTTCCAGAACCTGCGGCAGGATCCGATTTACATTGATGTCGAAGCCGACCGCCTGATTCTGGTGCAGGAGGGAAAGGAAATCCTGGCGCGCGACCTCATGTTCGAGGGCAACGAGTTCGAAAAGTTTCTGAGCGAAGTGGAACAGATCAAGTCGAGGCGCTACATCGTGCTGCTGCTGCGGCCGGACAGCGCCGTGTTCCAGCGCAAACTGCGCCAGATCATCCGCGACCGGGAGATTGACGTGGGATTCGAACCCTGGGAAGCCGACCGGCCCATTTTGATTGAACGAAGGGCGGGGTAGCGATGGCCAAGGGTCCAGAGCTGGATTTGAGTTCCTTCACGGACATCCTCACGTGCATCCTGGGGATTCTGATTCTGATCATTCTGCTGACGGGCATTGATGCCTCCCAGATCCAGGTGCTGGTGTCCACGCCCAAGGAGCACACCGGCGATGACAAGAGCCCGGTGTTTTTCGAATGCCGCAACCAGAGCCTGTTCCATATTTCCCTCGACGGCATCAAGCAGGCGGTGGATGCCAAAACGGAGGCCATCCGCGAAAATGTGCTGGACAACGAGGCCGAGTTTCTCAAGGCGGCGTCCCAGACCCAGATGGAAATCGAAGGCCAGCGGCTCGATTATACCTACGCGTTGATGGGGCGCTACGTGCTGTTTCCCATCCCGGAGGCCAGCGGCTACCAGTTCGAAAAGTTTCTCGAAGAGACCGACGAGATGTGGTTCGGCTCGCGCCTCGCCGCGCTGGATCCGCAGACCCAGTTCATCTGCTTTTTCGTCCGGCCCGACAGCTTCAAGGTGTTCCAGCAGGCCCGGGCCCTGGCCTGGCTGCGCGGATTCGACGTTTCGGTCGAATTGCAGGAGGCCAAGAACCCCATCATGATCGGGCCGGGCGGCGACCGCCTCTACGTCCAGTAGCCGGGAGCGGCTTCCGTGCCGGCCTCGTTGGACGCCTTTGACTGTCTGCGCTGCGGCGCCTGCTGCCGCTGGCCCGGGTCGGTGCTGCTGGAGCCGGCCGACATCGAATCCGCCGCGGCCTTTCTGGGGCTGACTCCCGATGAATTCATTGATCGCCATACCCGGCTGGCCCGCAACCGGGCGCAGCTGACGCTCAAGGAAGCCCCCGGCGGCGCCTGCGAGTTTCTCGACGACAACGATCGCTGCCGGATCTATTCCGTCCGGCCCCGCCAGTGCCGCGACTTTCCCCGCAGTTGGCGGGTCGCGGGCTGTCCCGGTCTCGATCGCCGGGCGTAAAAAAAAGCAGCGGGACCGCGGTCCCGCTGCCGGAATAGGGAGCCCGGGGCTACGCCTTGTTCACGATGGCCCGATGAGTGCCTTTCTCGTCGAGTTCGATCAGTTCCCGGGCCGCGAGTTCGGCGGCCTTGTGGTTGGCTTCGCGTGTGCTGGCGCCCAGATGGGGAACCATGATGTCCGCGATGTCCGTGCAGGTCTTCGGCCCTTCCTCGTCCTTGGGATAGACGTCGTTGAGGAAGCGCAGCTTCTTTTCGGCCTTGATGGCCCGCAGGTCGTCTTCGTTGATGATGCCGGCGCGGGCGCAGTTCACGAGCGTGGCGCCTTCCTTCATCTGCTCGAGCAGCTGGCGGTTGACCATTCCCCGGGTCGCGGCGTTCTCGGGCAGGTGCAGGCTGACGTAGTCCGACTTGGCGAACAGTTCGTCCAGCGAGACCAGCTTGACACCCAGTTCCTCCG
>CAZHSS010000140.1:0-4720 GCA_964535205.1 uncultured Verrucomicrobiota bacterium | reverse complement strand
GATTATTGCTCTGTTGAATATTGAATATTCTCTTGCGCCTTGGCGGTCTTTGCGTCCTTGGCGAGAGACGGGCTGTTCGGCTGTCGGATTGTTCGTGAGTCGCTGCTTGCCGGTCGTTCGGACCTCGGACTTCGGACCTCCGACCTCGGCGCCCCCCCCTCCTCCGTCCGCCCCCCGTCGGTTATCGCCCGGCGGCGCCGTCGCTGCCGCGGTTCTGCTTCAGCCAGGCCTCGACGAACCGGTCCAGGTCGCCGTCGAGAACGGCATCCACCTGGCCGGTTTCGGTCTCGGTGCGGTGATCCTTCACCATCGTATAGGGCTGCAGCACATACGACCGGATCTGGTGCCCCCAGGCGATCTCGCCCTTTTCGCCGTAGAACTTCTCCATCTCGCGGCGCTGCTTGTCCTGCTCCAGCTCGTAGAGCTTCGCCCGCAGCACCTTCATGGCCTTGTCGCGGTTGGAATGCTGGCTGCGCTCGGCCTGGCAGGCCACCACGATCCCGCTGGGCAGGTGGGTGATCCGGATCGCGCTGTCGGTCTTGTTGACATGCTGCCCGCCGGCCCCGCCCGACCGGAACGTGTCCACCCGCAGGTCCTTCTCGTCAATCTCCACTTCGATGTCGTCGGAAATCTCCGCGACCACGTCGAGCGAAGCAAACGACGTGTGGCGCCGCTTGGCCGAGTCGAAGGGACTGATGCGCACCAGGCGGTGCACCCCGCGCTCGGCCTTCAGAAATCCGTACGCCCAGGGACCGGACACCATCAGGGTGACACTCTTCACCCCGGCTTCTTCGCCGGGCTGATAATCCATGGTGGACACCGTAAAGCCCTGTTTCTGGCAGTAGCGGTCGTACATCCGCAGCAGCATCGCCGCCCAGTCGCACGATTCCGTCCCCCCGGCCCCCGCGTGCAGCGTCAGATAGGCGTTGTTCGCATCGAACGGTCCCACCATCAGCGATTGCAGCTCGAAATGCTCGACCTGTTTTTCCAGCGCCGCCACCTGCCGGGCCAGTTCCGCCACGTCGGGATGCTCCCCGCCCGTGTGGCCTTCGGCCTCCAGCAGGCCCGCCATCACCTCGGCGTCCTCCACCCCCGCCGCCAGCTTCTCGAACGGCTCGACCACCGCCTCCAGCGCGTTTTTGCGGTCAATCAACCCCCGCGCCGCGCCGGCGTCGTCCCAGAACCCCGGGACCGACATCTGCTGCGTCAGTTCTTCGATGATCCGTTGTTTGCCTGCGACGTCAAAGATAGCCTCTCATTCCTGCGAGGTCCTCTTTCAGCGTCGCGAGTCGCGATGAAAGCTCGTCTATCATACTCTTGTAACCCGTCAGTCGCCAGGATCCGGAAGTCGGAATGGCCACCATTCCTGGTCCTGCTCCCGCCTAGTCTGTTCACCCTGTCTGAAAAATCCGGCCTGTTCCGGTTTCTGTGTTCCTGCTTTTCCTGTGTTCCTGCTACAGGATTCCCGGCCGTTTTCGCCGGTTCCACCCTGTCCGCGCCAGCCACAGAGCCGTGGCCGCGGCGCAGGCGATCCCGTACATATCCCCATATCGGCTGTAAAAGGTCAAGGGCATCCCGTCCGGCGGCACGGCGACATCCGCCCACAGCACCCCGGGCTTCCAGGTGCGCCCGGCCCCGTCGTCCAGCCTCGGTCCCACGCGCCCCGACGGCGCCACGACGCAGGAGATTCCCGTATTGGCGGCGCGCACCAGCGGCACGCGGTTCTCCACCGCCCGCAGCACCGCGTTGCGCATGTGCTGGTTCGGAGCCGTGATTTCGTCGAACCACGCGTCGTTCGTCACGTTCACCAGCATCCGCGCCCCGGCCCGCACGTCCGCCCGCGCCAGATCCGGCAGGATGTCCTCGAAGCAGATCAGCGGCGCCAGCGGCACCCGGGCCCGCCCGGCGCGGAACACCGCCCCGGTTTGCCCCGGCGTGATGCTCAGCGGCAGGCCCAGCGCCCGCGCCCACCCGGACGGAATCCACCGCTCGAACGGGATGAACTCCCCGAACGCCACCAGATGCCGCTTGGCGTACTCGCCCGCAAGGCGCCCCTGCTCGTCGAACAGAAACGCGCTGTTGTAATACAGCGGCAGCCCGTCGTCGCCCTCGGCGGCATCCAGCGAGCCCGCCAGGATCGGCGGCCCGTTCGTCACCAGGCCCCAGACCAGCGCATAGCTCGGTACGCTGTTGCGGACGTCGTCCGGCAGCGCCGTCTCCGGCCAGATCACCAGTTCCGTCCGGGCATCCGCCTGCGCCTGCCGCGTCAGCTCCGTCAGGCGGGAATAAATCATTTCGATCTTGGACTGCACCCACTTCTCATCCTGCGGGATCGCCGTCTGCACCAGCGCCACGCGGATCACGCGCCCGGAGCCCGCCCGCGCCACGCGGTCGGCATCATCCAGCGCGGCCGCCCGCCACGCGCCCCAGCCCAGCACCGCCGCCGCCGCCAGCGCCCCCGCGGCCAGCCCCCGCCACCCCCGCCGCTCCGCCACCGCCCACGCCAGCAGGCCGCTGACAAAGACCGCCAGCCCCGACACCAGCCAGACCCCGCCGAACTCCGCCAACTGGATCGCCGGCAGCCAGGGCGTCAGTCCGGCCCCCAGCGGATTCCAGGGAAATCCGCCCCAGCCGAACCGGCCGCGGACAAATTCGCATCCGCACCAGACCACGGCCAGCGCGGCGGCAAACCCCACCCCCCTGCCCCGCCAGCGCCGGGCCAGCCAGACCGGCGGCAACACAAAGAGCGCGCACCAGGCCGCCAGCATGACCCACCCGCCCACCGTCACATGCGTCAGCCAGCGGATCGCCAGCAGCCAGTGCAGAAACCCCGCCGCCCAGCCCAGCCGGAGCGCCTGGCGGTCGCTCGCCGCCCGCCGCGCCATGATCCACAGCGGCGCCAGCGCCGCCCATGCCGCCCACGTCCATTCCAGCGGCGGAAACACCGCCGCCCACAGCAGCCCCGCCGCCGCGGCACACGCCGCCGCCACCCATTCATCCCGGCTGGAAGACACCCATTTCATGCCCGCGCATTCTGCCACACCCGCCCCCGCCCGCAAGGCAATACCTCCCGATCCCTCCCGCCCATATGCCTCCTGTCTTCCGGATTCACCGGATCCATGCCGGAGACCGGCCGAGACCTTGGCCCTTCAGCCCTCTTCCTCTTCCAGCAGATCCAGCAGAACCTGGGCCGCTTTCCCGGCGGCATGTCCCGGATGATAGAGCAACTGGTCCCGGATCCGTCTCCGCGCCTCCGACAACTCCCCGGGGTTCTTCAACGACTTCCGGACAGCCTGCTTCATGGCTTCCGGATCCGGCACCACCACCCCGGCGCTCCGCCCCACGTCCGCTGCCCGCAGATCCCCGCCGGGATTGTCCAGAAACGTGTGATAAGGGCCTGGCTTCCCCACCTGCGCCAGGAACTCCGGACAGTCGAGAAAGACCACCGGACAATCCAGCAGCATGAAATCCAGCGCGGCGCTGCTCACATCCGTCACCATCACATCGCTCGCCGCCAGGAACGGGGTCAAATCCACATTGCCCGCATCCCGCAAGCGGGTGCGCCGGACATAATCCTGCAGAATGCCCGGCCAGTCCTTCCCGGCGAAATGCACCTGCCGGACCGTCGGATCATAGGCCACGGGATGCAGTTTCACGATCACGTTGAATCCCTCTTCCGCCAGCTCCGCCAGCGCCTGGAACACCGCCTCCCCGTACACATCCAACGCGGCGCCCTTTCCAAAGGACGGCGCAAAAATCACGGTGGACCGGCCGGGATCGAGTCCCAGACTCTTCAGAATGTCTTCCCGGCGGTAGTCGCCCCGCACCAGCGCGTCCAGTTTGGGATACCCCACATCGAACGTCCGCAGCCGGGCCGCCGTCTCCGGATAGTGTTCCGCATAGGCTTCGTAGGCGCAGCGGTACAACGGTCCCAGCAGAAACAGCACGTCAAACCGCCGGAGATATTCGTCCTGGAAATTCACCCCTTTGGCCGGCTGGCTGTGGAACACGCACACCCGCATCGGCCACGGCGGATGATGCCGGATGTTGTTGGCCGGCGTCACAAACATCCGAAAACCCCGGATCGGCAGGTAGTCGCGCAGGGGCCGCCAGCGCCAGCGGGCAATGCCCAGCGGAGCAGCCTCCGGGTGGTCACCGGGCTGGTCCACCGCCAGATACAGATCCAGGTCCGGGGCGCGCCGGCGCAATTCCCGCACGATCGGCAGGAGGAAGGGGGCATGTCCCCACACCGCCAGGTAGAACAGCACCGGCTTCTTTCCGCGCCGCCGCCCCCGCCGCAGGGCCAGCCCGATCCGGACCCGCCAGAGCCCGTAGCGCATCTCCGGCAGGTACGCGCGCCAGTGCGCCAGCTGCCACAGCCGTAATCGTATGCTCGCCCATAATCTCATGCCTGCGGTCCGTTTGCCCGGCAACCTATCATACCCGGCGGAACCGCGGCAAGAATCCCGGCCCTCATCCCCGGGGCAACCGCAGCCAGACCCTCCGACATCCGCCTGGGATTGAAGAACCCTTGATCGCCTTCAACTGAAAGGGCTCGACGTTTGCGTTCCTCTCGCGCCGCTTGCGCCCTTTGCGTTGAATGGATCGGAAGATTTTGATGCGTTGGCCAACTTGAACATTGGATATTGGATTTGGATATTGGATCATGCCTGTCCAACTGTTGAAGAGCTGATATTTTCCAACCATCTGCGGGAACTGG
>CAZHSS010000139.1:2792-4741 GCA_964535205.1 uncultured Verrucomicrobiota bacterium | reverse complement strand
CACTGTTTTACACGGAGGCGGCTGAGCCGATCCAGCTTCAGCCATAAGGTCTGGGATTAGAAAATGAAAATTACAACGGTCAAAGCTTTTCGACTGTCAGGGGTGCTGCTTGGACTTATTTACTTATACTGGGGATTTACCCAATGGGATATGGCCAGCCGGACGCGTCATCCCATCCTCAGCACCACCCTCACCTTTATATATGCGATTCTATTGCTTGCCCCATGGACACAGCTCCTGCGCCTGCGTTACTGGGCATTTCTATACGGTATATTCGTCCTCTTCTCACTATGGATGATTATTGCCCATGCCGTTGGATTACTGGCTGCAATCGCACAGCCTCAGATCGCATTAATCGGCATTCTTGCCATGCTTATCGTCGAGATTTCACAGATTCCGGTCTTACTAATAATGAAGGCGGCCAACAAGGGGGTCCAGCGTACCCTCCACAAGGTGTCGGGTCCGCTGACCCCTGACGTTCGACGAGACTAAATGAATAACATGTGGACAAGAAATCAGGGGGAGTATCTAACACGTGATGTGGATAGATTCTCCGACCCGCCGCCTTCTACCTTCTGGGCAAAGTGGTTCGGCGGAGTCCTATTCCCTGCGCTTATCCTATGGCCTGCCCTAAAGGTTATCATCACGAAAACAGGATTTATTTTCGGGCGTTATCGCGCTCGAATGGATTTACAGGGAACAGACGCCGTTCTTCTAGGATGCGCCCTCGCTTGGCTCGCCCTATTCCTCCACACCCACTATTTCTGGGGGAACACCAAACGTCTTTTCCAATTCTACGAATTGGGAAAGACCATTAGCCTTCTTGGATTCTGCGTTACTGCCGTATGCCTGGTGGTCCGCCTCTGGAAAACCGCATTTGGAGTCTAACAATGCGTCGAACAAGGCGTTACCGTACGTCGCACAAGGTGCGCCGTACGGTGAACGCTGACGTTCGAAAAAAGAAATGATTAGCAGAATTCTATCCGCGATAATTGCGATCGCCTACATCGCTACGGCCTACTTTATGAATGGCGGAGAAACGGCCTTCCGCGCGGGCATGTTCCTTATCCTCCCGATCGCGTGCATCTGGTACGGCGATTCCATGGGGGACTATGCCGGCGGCACCATGCGCGGACAATACATAAGCTCAACCACGCCGGGCTGCATGGTGAAAGCCGGGGGGTGGCTGCTCCTGCTTCTACCCGCGATTTTGGGTTTGATCAGCTACATCCGAACCCCATGATGAATGCCAGTTCGAACCAGGGGCGCCTGCCCCACGGTGTCGGGTCTGCTGGCCCATGCCGGTCGGACTAGAACTGGACGGTCGGGGCGGTTTCGGCGCCCTGGGCGGCCTCGAACGGCGTACGGGCCTGGAAACCGGAGATCCGCGCCACCAGGGCGGTCGGCATGCGCCGAATGGTGGTGTTATAGCCCTGGACGGCACTGTTGTAGCGCTGGCGTTCGACATTGATCCGGTTTTCGGTGCCGGCCAGCTCATCCTGCAGGGAAATGAAGTTCTGGTTGGCCTTCAGGTCGGGATAGTTTTCCACCACGACCATCAGACGACCGAGCGCGCCTTCCAGCATGGAGGCCACGCCGGCCTTCTGCTCGGTGGTCTGATCAACGGTTTTAGCCTCGCCCCATTGGCTGCGCAGGCGGGTGACTTCCTCGAGGATGCCTTTTTCGTGTTCGGCGTAGCCCTTGACGGTATTGACCAGGTTGGGGATCAGGTCGAACCGGCGCTGCAGCACCGACTCCACATTGGCCCAGGCCTTGTTGCATTCCTCGTCCTGCGTCACGATGCCGTTGTACATGCCCATCCAGGTCAGCAGGGCCACCAGCAGGACCACCACGCCGGCGACCGCGGCCAGCAAACATCCTTTGTTCATGATTCGCTCCTTTTCTGTATTTGTTTCACATCACCATCCGCGGCTGGCCCCGCCCCCGCC
>CAZHSS010000139.1:0-2772 GCA_964535205.1 uncultured Verrucomicrobiota bacterium | reverse complement strand
TTCCTTTGACCGCCGCCACGACAATCAGGCTGAAAATGAGAATAAAAAAGAAAAGAAAAATAAGGCCTGGCAGCGGTGAAGGCCCCTTGGCAATGGCTTCCGGGAGCTCTTCGCCCGCCATCACGGCCAGCAGCATGTCCACCCCGGCCGTCAATCCGCCGGCATAGTCGTTTTCCTTGAAGCGCGGAATCACCGCGCTGTCCAGGATCCGCCCGCAACGGGCATCGGTCAGCACTCCCTCGAAGCCGTAGCCCGGTTCAATGCGCACCTTCCGGTCTTCGATCGCGGCCAGCAGCAGGATGCCGTTGTCCTTGCCCTTCTGGCCGATTTTCCATTGCTGGAACAGCCGGTTGGCGAAGTCGTTGATTTCCCCGCCATGGAGGGTTTTCAAGGCCACCACCACCAGTGCCCCCTGGTTGGCGTCCCAGGCCGCCTCGATGCGCCGGATCAGGTCCGCCTTTTGCTCCGGAGTGAACACCCCGGCTTCGTCGTACACGCATTCGCTGCCCCGGTTCAGGCTCTCCCGATAGCGGTCGGCATCAATCTGCCCATCCTGGGCGAAGCTACAAACGGCCACTCCCAACCAGACCCCCGCCATCCATGACCACACCCGTGATTTCATGGCCAAAATCCTAACAAAGCCCGCTACACGCGTCAGCAGGTTTTCGATTCATTTTCGATTCGGTCGCCAGTCCCTTGCCTGTCCGCCGGCTCTGGTGAGAGCCGGATGGAGGCCGCTCGCAGGAATTCAGCGCGCCATCCGTGCCGGAGCGGATGCGCCGGAGCCGCCCCCTCCCCGGCCTGCAGCAGCCCGGCGAGATCCTTGCGGCTGCACACCAGCGCGGGATCGAGCCCCCGCTCTGCGGCATGCGACTGAATAGACCGCAGGACGGCGTCCACGGCCTGTTGGAATGCCGCCTCGCGCCGGGCAACAGGCTCCGCAACCGGCCAGTCCGCCTCCGGCCGCGCCAGCCCCCGCTCCACGGCCGCCAGAAGCTCCGCTCCCCGGCGCTGCACGGTCTTGGGCGAGAGCCCGGAAACCTCTTCCAGTTCCGCCAGGGACCGGGGCATCCGCAGGGCCATTTCGACCAGCGCACGGTCTTCCATCAGCCATCGTCGCGGCAGATCGGCCCGGCGCGCCTGCTCTTCCCGCCAGGCCGCCACCTCGCGCAGCACGGCCAGGGCCTGCGGCGGAGGCGGCGGCATCACGCGAATGCGCCGCCAGGCTTCCCCCGGGCGGGGCTCTTCCGTCACCTCGGGTGCATCCAGCCGCATCCGTTCCTCGTCCATCCATGGCTCCATCCCGGCCTGGCGGGCCCGTTCCCGCAGCCGTGCGGCCAGCTCGGACAAGTGCACCACATCGTCGGCCGCGTACTCCAGCACTGCCGGTGCCAAGGGGCGCGCCGTCCAGTCGGCGCGTGTATGCGCCTTCGCAAGCTGAATCCCGAGCACCTCGGCCAGCAGGTTGCCCAGAGAGATCGTAGAAGGCAGCCCGGCAAAGCCCGCCGCCAGGCGGGTATCCAAAATGTTTTTCGCCATGGCGCCCGTCGCCCGGCGCAGGATCATCAGATCCTGGGGGGCGTCGTGCAGAATCTTCACGATTTTTGCATCCGCCAGGATTTCGCCCAGCGGCGCGAGGTCCGGCAGCGCCACGGCATCGATCAGGAAGCAGGTGCCGTCGGCCAGCGCGGC
This sequence comes from uncultured Verrucomicrobiota bacterium, assembly GCA_964535205.1. Classification (GTDB taxonomy): domain Bacteria; phylum Verrucomicrobiota; class Kiritimatiellia; order CAIQIC01; family Lenti-01; genus JAAZFE01. The sequence goes on along the minus strand of CAZHSS010000139.1, from coordinate 1,080 downwards.
CTGCACCAGCCCCAGTTGCGCGTAGTAGGTTTTCTCCCACACGAACTCGGTATCCAGCGCAACGGCGCTTTCCTTGCGCATCCGCGCCACGGCGCGGTGCAGTTCCTCCACGGTGCCGATCATCTCAAAAGGTGTGCTCATGGAGGGCGACCCTATCACACCCGGCGGCTGCCGCGAAGCCCGGAGGTTTTCCCTGCCAGGCGGTTGCAAATCCGCCCCGCTGCCGTATAGTGGCATTCCATTACCAGAACAGGAGCATCCCATGGCGAACCGCAGCAAGGCGAAGAAGAACGACAATCTGATGTCCCGGGCGATTGCGATGGCCGGCCTGGTGGAGGTGGCGCCCGGCGCCGTCGTCAGCCGCACGGTCATCGGCAAAAAAGCCGGCACGGTTACCCTGTTTGCCTTCGACAAGGGACAGGGCCTGAGCACGCATTCGGCGCCCTATGACGCCATGGTCTGGATTCTCGACGGCGCGGTGCGGATCACGATTGACGGCAAAACGCTGCGGGCGAAGGCCGGCGAGATGGTCATCATGCCCGCCAACCTCCCCCACGCCCTCCACGCCGTCCAGCCCTTCAAAATGGCGCTGGTGATGATCAAGGAAAAGTAGGCCGTTCATAGCCGGAGCCGACTCTGTCCACAGATGTCACAGCGCGGCAGAGCCGCAACCAAATTAATCAGAACTCATGAACTCATGAAAACGGAGAGGGGGATAAGCAGGAAAACAGGAAACAACAGGAAAACATGACAGGTTAACAGCAAGCCCGAAAATGAATTAGGTCGAAAAACGTGCACAAAAAAGACGAAGTGGCTAGATAGTAGTACAGATGGGCACAGATTAAAAGACCCGTCGCAAGTACTCCAGGCGTGGTGCCCCGAAATTTAACAACAGCCCGCGGTGTGTTTTGGTTCCCTTCAGATAGTTGATGATCTGGGCTTCGTCGTTGCCGGTCAGCGCCTGGATCGCCTTGGTCTCAACGGGAATCTCCCCATAGCATAGAAAATCCGCCCGATACCCGGTTTTCAATGTGACCCCTTTGAACACCACCTCGATTTCCTTCTCCCGTTCAAAAGGGA
>CAZHSS010000138.1:0-4743 GCA_964535205.1 uncultured Verrucomicrobiota bacterium | reverse complement strand
GGCCATGCCGATGCCGATGGACGATTCCTTGCGGTGGGAGCGAATGCCCAGCGGAATGGCCATCAGGGCAAACGAGAAGCAGGACAGGGCCAGCGCGAGGCGCTGGCTGGCCTCCACCGCCATCTTCGAGCGCATGCGCGGCACGTTCTGCTCCCGGATGTCCGGAAACACCCGCCGGATGTGCTGGATGGCATGCACCAGTTCGGTGAACACCATGTCGGTGGGTTTCTTGCTGATCTTCGACTTGGTCAGCATTTCCCGCAGATCCAGGGTGATCGGGTAGCTTTCGGCGCTGAGCATCCGGGCCTTGGCCAGATCGGTCGGATCGTTCTTGTCGTACTCCGTCAGCCGGACCTGCTCCAGCGAGATGTCCATCACGCGGGTGTCGGGATGGTACGCCACCTGCCCGGCCCTGGCGCGTACCTCGGCGCGCGTGGCATCCTTGTCGAACTGGATCAGAATGATATCCTCGATGCGCGATCCGGAGCGCTTGCCGATATACACCTTCACGCCGGGGAAATCGCTGATGAAGCGGCCCTCGTCGAGCAGGGCCAGGGGATCCTCCTCGCCGAGTTCGCGCAGCATCTGGCGGCGGGCGAAATGGCTGCGGGGCGACAGGTTCGCGTTCAGGTACAGGCAGATCCCGGACAGCAGAATGGACCCCAGCAGGATCGGCGCCGCCATCTGCCAGAGGCTGACGCCGCAGGATTTCATGGCCGTGATCTCGCCGTCAGCCGACAGCCGTCCGAAGTGCAGCAGCACCGTCGTCAGCAGGCTCATCGGAATCACGAACGACAGGGTGAAGGGAATGTTGAGCGCGAAGATCTTCAGGATCAGCGGCCCCGAGATGCCCCGGGCCATGTAGTCGATGGCCTTCACCACGGCCCCGACATACATCACGAATGTCAGCACCGCCAGCGTCAGCAGGAAATGCTTGAGAAAATCCCCGAGCATGTAGCGGTTGAGAACGCGGATCATGCGGGGGCGATTCTCCTCCGGCGGGCCGCTTCAACGGTGTTGCGCAGCAGCATGGCAATGGTCATGGGGCCGACGCCGCCGGGCACGGGGGTGATCGCGCCCGCCACGTCCCGGAGCCCGTCGAAATCGGTATCGCCCGCCAGCCGGTACCCCGAGGCTCTGGAAGCGTCCGGCACGCGGTTCACCCCGACATCCACCACCACGGCGCCCGGCCGGATCATGTCCGCCGTCAGCGTACCCGGCCGGCCGGCGGCCACCACGACCACATCCGCCCCGCGGGTGTGCCGGGCCAGGTCGTTCGTGCGCGTATGGCACAGGGTAACGGTGGCATCCACGCCCTTCTGCGAGAGCAGAACGGACAGGGGCCGGCCGACAATCTGGCTGCGGCCGATCACCGTGACGGCGGCGCCGGACAGCGGGATTTCCGCGCGGCGCAGAATTTCGATCACGCCGGCCGGCGTGCAGGGCACAAAGGCGGGAAGTCCAAGCACCATCCGGCCGATATTCACCGGGTGGAAGCCGTCCACGTCCTTGGCGGGGTCCATAGCCTCGATCACTTCGCGCTCGATCGAGGAATCCGGCAGCGGCAGCTGCACCAGAATGCCGTCCACCTCGTCGTCTTCGTTCAAGGCCTGGACCGCCGACAGGATGTCCGCGCGGCCGGCCGAAGCGGGCAGGGTGATTTCACGCGAGCGGATGCCCGCCGCTGCGCAGGCCTTCTCCTTGGCAGTGACATAGGACCTCGAGGCCGGATCCTCCCCCGCCAGCACCACGGCCAGCCCCGGCGCGCGCCCGGTTTCGGTGTGCAGCGCCGCCGCCTCGGCGGCGATTTCCGCGCGCAGTTCGGCAGCCAGGCTTTTTCCATCCAGGATGCGGGCGGTCACACCGGCCTCCTTCTCAAAAGCGATACCGGGCCGTCACGTGAAGCGTGGTGCTGTCAAACCAGTCCGCGCGGGCGCCGAACGACACATTCTCGAGCAGCCACAGCTCCGCGCCGGCCACCGCGCCCAGGCTTTCCGACTCTTCGAAATCGCGCCGGGTATCCCCGGCCTCCCAGGTGCCATCGATATCGGAGAAGGCCGGTCCCGCATACAGGCGCAGGCTGTGGAATTCCGACATGTAGAAGTTGCGGGAATTGTGGGCAAAGGTCAGGTGGTAATCCAGCGGCAGCATCACCAGGATTTCCGTCCATCGAATCTCGCCGGCTCCCTTGTCATCCGTTGTGCGATGAGCAATCTGGGCGTCCAGCGGAATGGTAAAACGCCAGGACTTCTCCGGGTGGTCCCCGTGGAACTGCCACAGGTTCCATTTGGCCCCGAGCAGCCCTCCGGCGCCGGCGCCCGGACGCGGATTCAGGAGGTCATCGATCCGGGCCCTGGACACGCCGGCCTGGCCGTAGAGCTGCAGCCACGGAGCGACGGAAAAGCCCAGGAACACGTCCGCCACATCTCCCTGCAGCCTGGATTCACGGGCATCCAGTTCCACGGTGCGGGATACATGGGCGTAGGCCAGTCCCGCCTGCCAGCGGGAAGCGTCCGACAGTGTCACCATCGCGACGGGTGCGGAGGCATCCTCGCGTTTTTCCCACTGCCCTTGTGCCGCCGGCAGCAGCGCCGCCAGCACCAGTCCGCCCGACAACCACTTCTTCATGCGTCCGTCCCTTCCGCCGGCGGCTCCGGCGCGGTCCCCTCGCCGGGGACCGGTTCTTCCTCTTCCATCGGCTCCACCGGCGTGGCGCTCATCACCACGTCGTCCTCGGCCAGGTTGATCAGCTTGACGCCCTGGGCGGAGCGGCCCGTGATCCGCACGCCGTCCACGGGCACCCGGATCATCGTGCCGTTGCGGGTAACGATCATCATGGCGTCATCCCCGTGCACCCCGAAGGCCGTAACCAGGTTGCCGGTTTTCTCGGTCAGCACATTGGCGATCAGCCCCTTGCCGCCGCGCTTCTGCACGCGGTATTCGCTGAAAAGCGTGCGCTTGCCGAACCCGTTCTCGGTCACGGTCAGCAGCATGGCGTCCGGATGAATCACCTCGACGCCCTCGACCGCATCGCCCTCGCCGAGGGCGATGCCGCGCACGCCGCCGGTGGCGCGGCCCATCGGCCGCACGTCGGATTCGCGGAAGCGGATGCCCATGCCTAGGCGCGTCACCAGCAGGATGTCGTCGGCGCCCGTGGTCAGCTCCACCCCGATCAGGCGGTCGCCCTCCTCGATGTTGATGGCGATGATGCCCGCCGCGCGCACGTTCTGGTAGGCGTCGAGATCCGTCTTCTTCACCGTGCCCTGTTCGGTGGCGAAGAAGAGGTGCTTGTCCGGATCGAATCCCCGCACCGGGATGATGGCGGCGATCTTCTCGGCCCCGCTGATGTTCAGCACGTTCACCAGGGCCTTTCCGCGCGAGGTGCGCGGGCCTTCCGGGATCTCGTAGGCCTTCTTGAAGTACATCCGTCCCTGCTCGGTGAAGAACAGCATCCAGTCGTGAGCCGAGCAGTTGAAGACATGTTCGACGTAGTCGTCGTCCTTCGTGTTCATCCCGGCGATGCCCTTGCCGCCGCGCTTCTGCTCGCGGTACACACTGGTGGGCGTGCGCTTGATGTAGCCGCCGTGCGACAGGGTGATCACGCTGTCCTCGTCCGCCACGAGGTCTTCCATGTTGATTTCGCCCTCGTCGGCGACGATATCGGTCAGCCGGGCGTCGGCGTAGGCGGCGCGCATCTCTGCCAGGTCGGCCTTCATCACGCCGAAGAGCTTGGCGTCGTCGGCCAGCAGTTCCTTCAGGTAGGCGATGCGGTCCTGGAGGGCCTTATATTCGGCTTCGATCTTGCCGCGTTCCAGCCCGGTCAGCTGGTAGAGGCGCATGTCGAGGATGGCGTTCGCCTGCAGCTCGCTCAGGCCGAAGCGGCCGATCAGCTGCACCCTCGCCTCGTCGCGATGGCTCGATGCCCGGATGATCCGCACCACCTCGTCGAGGTTGTCCAGCGCGATCAGCAAGCCCTCGAGGATGTGGGCGCGGGCCTCGGCCTCGCGAAGCTCGAATCGCGTCCGGCGCGTCAGCACCTCGAACCGGTGCTCGATGTAGCACGTCATCAGATCCTTGAGATTCATCACCTTCGGCCGGCCGTGGTCGATCGCCAGCAGGATCGCCCCGAAGGTCGTCGCCAGCTGCGTCTGCTTGTACAGGTTGTTCAGCACCACCTGGCCGATCGCGCCGCGCTTGAGCTCCACCACCACGCGGATGCCGTCCTTGTCGGATTCGTCGCGCAGGTCGCTGATCCCGTCGATCTTCTTCTCGTGCACCAGGTCGGCGATTTTTTCGATCAGCGCCGCCTTGTTCACCGCGTAGGGGATTTCGGTGATGAGTATCCGTTCGCGGTCGTTCTTCCACTCCTCCACCTCCGCCTTGCCGCGCAGCTTGAGGTGGCCCCGGCCCGTTTCGTACATGGAGCGGATCGGCGACAGCCCGCACAGCGTGCCGCCGGTCGGGAAGTCGGGCCCCTTCACATGGTGCATCAGGTCGGCGACGGTCGCCTCGGGATGGTCGATCAGATGGATCACGCCGTCAATGATTTCGCCGGCGTTGTGCGGGGGAATGTTGGTGGCCATGCCGACGGCAATGCCCGTCGAGCCGTTGATCAGCAGGTTGGGCAGCCGCGCCGGCAGGACCTTCGGTTCCTGCAGCTTTTCGTCGTAGTTCGGCTGCATCTCGACGGTGTCTTTGTCAATGTCCGCCAGCAGCTCCTCGGCCTCCTTCTTCAGCCGGCAC
>CAZHSS010000137.1:4496-4744 GCA_964535205.1 uncultured Verrucomicrobiota bacterium | reverse complement strand
ATGCGCAGCTCTTTCTGGGAGCCGAGCTTGATGCGGGCGACGGCGTCGGTGACCTTGCGGGTGACGAACTCCTTGCCGCGGCGGGGGGACTCGTGGTTGAAGAGGATGCCGGAGAGGGCGAAGAGGTTGTAGCTTTCGCGGTAGTTGACGGTGATGAAGTGGCCGTAGGCCTTGGCGACGCCGTAGGGGCTGCGGGGATAGAAGGGGGTTTTTTCGGTCTGGGGGGTTTCGATGACCTTGCCGAACAT
>CAZHSS010000137.1:0-4486 GCA_964535205.1 uncultured Verrucomicrobiota bacterium | reverse complement strand
CGAGGAGGCGGGTGACGCCGAGGGCGGTGAACTCGCCGGTGAGGACGGGCTGGGTCCAGGAAGTGGGGACGAAGGACATGGCGGCGAGGTTGTAGATTTCGTCGGGCTGGACGTCGTCGAGGATCTTGACGAGGGAGAACTGGTCAAGGAGGTCGGCCTGGCGCAGGTCCACGCGGTCCTTGAAGTGGGCGATGCGTTCGAAGGTTTCGGTGGAGGCGCGACGGACCATGCCGGTGACGGCGTAGCCCTGGGAGAGCAGCAGCTCGGCGAGATAGGATCCGTCCTGGCCGGTGATGCCGGTAATCAGTGCTTTCTTCATGTCGGTTCTCCGCTTTTCTTTTGTGGTGGCTCGGCCGGTTTCCAGACCTCGCGCAGGTACTCGACGGCGCGCTTGATATGGGCCGGATCGGTATCCGGGGCCGGTTCCAGGACGCGTACCTTATCCATTCGGCCGAAATCCGCCAAGGCCGGAAAATCGACTTTTCCGCGGGGGGGCATGAGATGGTCCTGGCCGGGGGGGGCGACATCGTGGATATGCATGCCGGCGATATGGGGGGCGAGGCGGCGGAGCCAGCGGGAGGCGTTGATGAAGCCGAGGTTTTCGCGGATCTGGGCGTGGCCGATGTCCCACCAGAGGCGGACCCCGGTGTCGCGGAAGCGGGTCATGAGCCGTTCGCCTTCGAGTTCCGTGGGGATGGCCTCCCAGGTGGGGAGGTTTTCGAGGGCGAGGTGGACGCCGGTTTCGGCGAGGACGGGCAGGAGGGCGTCGAGGCTTTCGCAAAGCCATTCGATCTGGCGGGGGGCTTTCTTGTCGCGCTGGATCTGGGCCTTGAGCTTGAGGGTTTCGAAGGCGTCGGTGAACTGCTCGTTGCGGGCGGCCAGGCGCAGGAGGTCGAAGGTATGGGAGGGCATGTCCACGTTGCCGGAGTGGCAGACGACGACGGAGGCGCCGACTTCGGCGGCGAAGCGGAGGGTGCGGGAGATGTGGGTGACGGCGTATTCGCGTTCGCGGCGGTCGGCGGAGGCGGGGGTATAGAGTTCGGGATGGGGGCGGGGGGCGCCGACGGGGACGGGGCAGAAGTTGTGGACGCTGTCCACGCGGACGGCGTGGGATTCGATCATGGCCTTGACGCCGGGGATGAGTTCGGCGCGCAGGTCGTAGCCGAGTTCGAGGCGGTCGATGCCCATCTCGAGGATTTCCTCGACGAGGGCCTGGCCGTCGTGGTGGCGGCCGGCGTTCCAGCGGGTGCTGAGGGCGAGGGGAATCATTCGCCGGCCTGGGCCTGGATGGCGGTGATGGCGACGGTGTTGACGATATCCACGACGGTGCAGCCGCGGGAGAGGTCGTTGACGGGCTTGCGCAGGCCCTGCATGACGGGGCCGATGGCGACGGCGCCGGCGGAGCGCTGGACGGCCTTGTAGGTGTTGTTGCCGGTGTTGAGGTCGGGGAAGATGAAGACGGTGGCGCGGCCGGCGACCTTGGAGTCGGGCATTTTGGTGCGGGCGACGTCGGCGTCGATGGCGGCGTCGTACTGGATGGGGCCTTCGATGGGCAGGTCCGGGGCCATGGAGCGGGCGAGTTCGGTGGCTTCGCGGACGCGTTCGACGTCGGCGCCGCCGCCGGAGGAACCGGTGGAATAGGAGAGCATGGCGACGCGCGGCTCGATGCCGAAGGTCCGGGCGGTCTGGGCGGAGGTGACGGCGATTTCGGCGAGCTGTTTGGCGTCGGGGTTGGGGTTGACGGCGCAGTCGCCGTAGACGAGGACGCGGTCTTTGAGGCACATGAAGAAGACGGAGGAGACGATGGAGAAGCCGGGTTTGGTGCGGATGAACTGGAGGGCGGGGCGGACGGTATGGGCGGTGGTGTTGACGGAGCCGGAGACCATGCCGTCGGCGAGGCCCTTGTACACCATCATGGTGCCGAAGTAAGAGACGTCGGACAGGATGGTTTCGGCCATGTCGGGGGTGACGCCCTTTTCCTTGCGCAGCTCGTGGTAGGTTTCGACGAAATCGCGGAAATGGGGGGACTTGGCGGGCTGGAGGATGTCCACGCCGGGGAGGTTGAGGCCGAGGTGGGAGATTTTGGTGCGGATCCGCTGGACATTGCCGAGGAGGGTGATGTCGGCGATGCCGCGCAGGAGGATCTGTTCGGCGGCGTAGAGGATGCGGTTTTCCTCGCCTTCGGGCAGGACGATGCGCTGGCGGGGTTTCTGGGCGCGCTGGATGAGGCCGAATTCGAACATCTTGGGGGTGACGACGGCGGTGCGGGCGGCGGAGAGCAGGCCGACGAGGCGCTGGGTATCCACGTGGGACTCGAAGAGGGCGAGGGCGGTGGTGATTTTGCGGGTGGCGCCGGGAAAGATGCGCGAGTGCAGGCGGGAGACGGCGGTGATGGCGTCGTAGGTGGTGCCCGGCACGGTCAGGACGGGGACCATTTTCTTGACATCCTTGAGAAGAGCGGCGACGGCGCCGGCGGGTTTGAACCCGTTGGTGAGAACGACGCCGGCGATGTTGACGGGGCTGGCGGAATTGAGCTTGAGCATGACGCCAAGGAGGTTGCCGAAGCGGTCGCCGGAAATGAACAGGAGCGCGCCGTCCTTGAGCTGGGAGAGAAACAATTCCGGGGAGGAGTCGGCGACGGTGAAGGAGGTGGCCTGGAGAGAGTCGAGCAGGTCGGCGCGATAGGAGGTTTCGGCGCGCAGGGCCTGGGCGATTTCGCTCATCATGGGGGCGGCGAGGGAGGCGTCCTGCGGCATGGCGAAGACGGGCAGTTCGGCGCAGCGCGAACGGCGCAGCAGGTCGGGCAGAGCGTCCATGTGTCCGGGCGCAAAGCGGTTGAGGATGGCGGCGAGCACCTTGCAGTCGTCTTCCTCGAAGCTCTGCACGGCGAAATCGAGGCCGCCGAGATGGCCTTCCTCGCCGGCCTTCTGGCCGTCCACAATCAGCAGGACGGGGGCGCCGAGGTTGCGGGCGATGGCGGCATTGAGGTTGAATTCGACGGCGGAGGCCAGCTCTTCGAAGTCGGTGCCTTCGCAGACGACGAAATCGAAGCGTCCGGCCATGGCGTTGTAACGTTCGAGAATGCCGTCGAACAGCTGGGAGGTTTTTCCGGTGCGGATGAGATCGGCGGCTTCGCGGCTGGTGTAGGCAAAGGCCTGCTCGTAGGGCAGATCGAGCCGGAAATGGCTGGTCATCAGGGCGATGTCGTTGTCGTGCTCGGGGGCGTTGCGGTCGGCGGCGATGATGGGGCGGAAGAAACCGACGCGACCGACTTTTTTGACCATCATTTCCATGACGCCGAGGGCGATGGCGGACTTGCCGCTGCTGGCTTGCATGGCGGCGATATAGACATTGCGGGACATGGGGCAACCTTTCAACTGGACAACCCAACCGGCCGGGACCGGGGAGGAACCGATTGGGGGCCATCCTACCGGGTGGGGCCGCGCGGCGCAAGCCCGCCGACAGGGCCAGAGCGGTTGGGGGCCCAGGGCCGTCGCCGCAGGGCGTGAAGGTTTGCCAGATTGTCCCGCCGCGGGCTGGCGGTTTTCCGGATTTTCCACGGTGTGGAAACCGGTTTTCCACGGCGTGGAAAACCCCGTAAAAAAGTTTCCATAGCGTGGAAAATCCGGATTTTTCGCGTCCGGCCGCCGCCTGTATATTCTGTTATACACATATGCACATATGTGCATAACAGGATATTCGGGTTCAGGCGGGGCGGCGGGCGGCCTGCCGGGGACCGGAAAATGCTACAATTCACGGGCTGACCCCTTGAGCGGGGCGCATCTGCGATTGGGTGCGCATGTCCAAGTCATATTGAGCGCAGGCGCGCAGCGCCGGAGTCGAAATATATGGGCTTCATCCCAAAGGCTGACCTGCGGGACCAAGCCGAGATCCCTCGACTTCGCTCGGGATGACAGGCACACAGCCGGATTTCCAATTTGGATGCACCGAATCGCAGTTGCGCTCCCCGGGTCGGGCGGGCAAAATGGATTGCCGGTGGGGAGGGGCTTTGCTACAAGGATCGGCTGATGAAGATAGTGCTGACAGGCTGATCGGGCTACATCGGCAGCGTGACGACGGAACTGCTGTGCGACGACGGGCACGAGGTGACGGTGTTCGACAATCTCGAACGCGGCCACCGCGAGGCGGTGGATCCGCGGGCGCGCCTGGTGGCGGGGGATTTGCGCGAGCCGGGGCCGATCCGCGACGTGATGCGGGAGGTCCGGCCGGACGCGGTGGTGCACTTCGCGGCCTATGCGCTGGTGGGCGAGTCCATGGAGGATCCGCACCTGTACTTCGAGAACAACATGGGCGGGGGGCTGAACCTGCTGGCGGCCATGCGGGACTCGGGGGTGAAGAAGATCATTTTTTCGTCCACCTGCGCGACCTACGGGCAGCCGGACGTGATCCCGATGACCGAGGAGCTGCCGCAGCGGCCGACGAATCCCTACGGCGAGTCCAAGCTGATGTTCGAGACGGCGCTGCG
>CAZHSS010000136.1:0-4777 GCA_964535205.1 uncultured Verrucomicrobiota bacterium | reverse complement strand
GAATATTGAAGACCTCGTTTTCGATGAAATCGGCGTACTGCTCGGCATCGACGGCAACGGAGGTCTCGGTCTGTGAAGTATCCGATGCAAGGGTTGCAAGACAAAGTGCGGCAACGATTGCGGCGATTCCGATCCCGACGGCGGGATTGCTCTTCTTTTTCCGATTTCTCATTGGGCATGCTCTTGGGGTGGTGGCATGAACCCGGTGCCGCGCGAAACGGGTAAGAGGCGCGAACTCCAAGCCCATGTCCTAATTGAGGGGCCAGCAAGCCCCACACGAGAACAAGGAGACGAGGAGCCGCGCCCAGGTGTGGGCGCGCTCTTTAAGTCTCGTTCTCGTGTCAGAAAATTGCTGGTTTTCAATTAGAACGACTCCCTGCTTAAGCGGGGAAGACTTCAAAACGCAAATTCAAAAGAACAGTATCCTTACCAGAACTGCCAGTCTTATCGCAAAAGCTGAAAGTAGATGGCAAGAAGAAAACAGAAAAACGGTCTCAGGTGGCCGTGCCGCGAATTTCCAGGTTTTCTATCGGTGTGTGAAAAGTCCTTAGGTTTGTAATTTGCCTTGAATTCCTCCCTTTTCAATCCGCCCGGCTTGTGGCAGATTCCCGTCCGTCATGCCCCACCAAACCGCCAGAGCCAACCTGACCGCCGCCCGCCGCGTCGTCGTGAAAATCGGCAGCCGTGTGCTTGTCCAGCGCAACGGACGGCCCGACACCCGCCGCATGGCCGAGCTGGTGGACGGCCTGGCGGCGCTCCGCCGGGACGGCCGCGAGGTCGTCGTGGTGTCCTCCGGGGCCATCGCCTGCGGCCTCCAGGCCCTGGGCATCAAGAAAAAACCCGCCGATCTCCCCTCTCTCCAGATGGCCGCCGCCGTCGGACAGTCCCGCCTCATGGCGGCCTATGACCGGCTGTTCGTCCGCAAAAAGTGCCGGATCGCCCAGGTGCTGCTCACCCACGACGATCTGGAAAACCGCCGCCGCCACCTGAACGCCCGCCACAGCATCCTCAAGCTCCTGGAGTGCGGCGTCATCCCCATCGTCAACGAAAACGACGCCGTGTCCGTGGATGAAATCAAGTTCGGTGACAACGACGCCCTGGCCTCCCGCACCGCCATGCTGGTCGAAGCCGGCCTGCTGATTCTGCTGACCACCGTCAACGCCTTCCATCGGCTGGACGCCCGCGGGCGCCGCCGCAAAGTGGATTTCCTGCCCGTGGTGGACGCCGATGCCCTGTCCCATGCCAACGGCAAGGGCAGCGAGTTCTCCACCGGCGGCATGGCCAGCAAGCTGACCTCCGCCGCCGAAGCCGCCCGCATGGGCTCCGCCGTCGTCATCGCCAACGGCCGCCAGGACGGCATTCTGCAGAAAATCGTCTCCGGCACCCATGTCGGCACCCTGATCGCCCCCGCCGCGGCCGCGGCGGCCAACGGCAACGGCAACGGGGCACTCAACCGCCGCCGCCGCTGGGTCGCCTTCTTTCACCACGCCAAGGGCCACCTGACCGTGGACCCCGGCGCCTGCGACGCCCTTCTCCATCACGGCCGCAGCCTCCTCCCCGTCGGCATCCGCGACGTCGCCGGCGATTTCGCCCCCGGCGATCTCGTGGATATCCGCGACCCCGACGGACGGCTCATCGCCCGCGGACTGACCGAATATTCCAGCACGGAAATCCGCCTCCTCAAGGGCCTCCAGTCCCGCCGCATCCGGGAACTGCTCGGCAACGGAGCCCCCGGCGAACTCATCCATCGCGACAATCTGGTCCTCAACCCCTGAACCCAGGCCCTGCCATGAACTTGCACGACACCTTGATTGACATGGGCGACCGCGCCGTGGCCGCCGAGCGCCAGCTCGCCACCCTCGGCACCCGCCGCAAGAACCTCATCCTCGAGGCCATGGCCGACTCCCTCGACGAAAGCCGGGCGCAGATCAAGGAAGCCAACGCCCGCGACATGACCGCCGGCCGCGACGCGGGACTCTCGGATGCCATGCTCGACCGCCTGCTGCTGACCGACAAACGCATGGATTCCATGATCAACGGCGTTCGCGCCCTTGTCGCCCTCAAGGATCCCGTCGGCCAGAAAATCTCCCGCTGGGTGCGCCCCAACGGCCTGATCATTCAGAAAATCCGCACGCCCATCGGCGTCATCGGCATCATTTTCGAGTCGCGGCCGAACGTCACCGTGGATGCCGCCGCCCTCTGCTTCAAGACCTCCAACGCCGTCATTCTGCGCGGCGGGCGCGAAGCCATCGAATCCAACATCGCCCTGGTCAACGCCCTGCAGGCCGGCGGCGCCCGCAAGGGGCTGCCCCCCCACTCCATCCAGCTCATCACCACCACCGATCATGATGCCGTCCGCGAACTGGTCCAGCTTCAGGGCCGCGTGGATCTTGTCATCCCTCGCGGCGGCGAAAAACTCATCCGCGCCGTCACCGAACAGGCGCATGTCCCCGTCATCAAGCACTACAAGGGCGTCTGCCATATCTATGTGGATGCCGCCGCCGACCCCGTCCAGGCCCTCGACATCATCGAAAACGCCAAATGCAGCCGCCCCGGCGTCTGCAACGCCATCGAGAAGGTTCTGGTCCATGAAGCCATCGCCGCGGACTTCCTGCCCCGGATGGCCGAACGCCTGACCGCCAAACGCGTCGAACTGCGCGGCGACGAAGCCGCCCGCGCCATCGTTCCCGCCATGACCGCCGCCGCGCCCGCAGACTGGGACGCCGAATACCTCGACCTCATTCTGACCGTCGGCGTCGTCCCCTCCCTCGAGGCCGCCATCGACCACATCAACCGCCACGGCTCCCATCATTCCGACGCCATCGTCTCGGAAGACGAGAAGGCCCAGGCCGCTTTCACCCACCTGGTGGACTCCGCCTGTGTCTATGCCAACGCCTCCACCCGTTTCACCGACGGCGGCGAGTTCGGCATGGGCGCCGAAATCGGCATCTCCACCGACAAACTCCACGCCCGCGGCCCCATGGCCCTCGAGGAGCTCACCACCTACAAGTACGTCATTCTCGGCAACGGCCAGATTCGCTCCTGACGCCGGCATGACCTGCGATCCCTCCGTTCTTTCCCTGGACGACCGCCGGATCGGCGCCTTCGCGGATTTCCTGCGCCAATCCGACACCGCCTCCCCGTTCGACTTTTGTTCCCGCAGCGAAGGGTTCATCTATCCCGAGCGCGGCGGAGAAGGCGTTCTGGAGATGTTTTTCTTCGCCTGCGCCCACCAGTTCGGATTCTGGACCCTGGACGGCGACCGCTGGCGCGCCCCCATGACCGCCCGGCTCGACGGCCGGGACCTGAAAGGTTCGGACTTTCTCTGGCGGGCCTGCACCCGCGCCCTCCAGGCCGATCCCGCCGCCTTCCAGCCCACCGCGCTGGCCCGTCAACCCGATGCCGGACTCGATGCGCTGTTCCATGACGATGCCGGGAAAAATCCCCTGCCCATGTGGCCGGAACATCTCGACCTGATCCGCGGCTATGCCCGATGGTTCGCCGATCAAGCCGTTTCGCCCGCCGAGGTGCTGCGCCGGGTCCACGCCGACGCCCGCCCGCTGTACACCCTGCTGGAAATCCTGGCCGCCATTCCCGGCTACGCCGAAGACCCCCTGCAGAAAAAAGCCATGCTCCTGGCCATCGTTCTCGAAAACCGCCCCGAGCACTTCCTGCGGGTCGCCGATCCCGGCTCCGCCGTGCCCATCATTGACTATCATCTCCAGCGCAGCGTGCTCCGCACCGGCCTTGTCTGCGCCGCCCCCTCCCCCCTCCGCCAAAAACTCGAAGCCCGCCGGCGCGTCGAACCCGCCGAGGAGGAAGCCGTCCGGGCGGCCGCCTACGAGGCCATTTCCCGTCTCATGGCCCGCTCCGGCCTCTCCGCCGCCGCCGTGGACTGGTTTTTCTTCCAGAACCGCACCCGCTGCCCGGAAACCACTGAACCCGACTGCCCTGCCTGCCCCGTCCAACCCCTCTGCGCCCGCGAAACCCGCCTCTTCCAGCCCGTATTCCGCACCACGGCGTATTGAGCCGCCGGGCAGCGCTCTTTCAGATTTGTTGTAGCCGGCCCCGGTGGGGCCGGGGCTGTTTTTCAATGGCCGGCCCCGTCGGAGCCAGCTACAGGAAATCAAAATCCCGCTAGAACGACAGGCCCAGCGTGGCAAAGACCGACTGCACCTTGAAGGTGAACTCCTTGTCGAAACGCTCGCGGCGCGCCAGGATCTCTTCTGGGTCTGTGGCGGACGAGGAGATCGTGCCTTCCGTTTCGGCCAGCTGGACCTGCAAACCGAGGCTCCAGGCCATGTCCCGCATCGGGATTTCCAGCTGCCCCCTCAGGCGCAGGTTGCGGTGATCAAACTCCAGATCCTTGTCGCGGTGGTCCGCCGTGGTGAAGAAGGCCGTGCTGCCGTCGTACGAGAAGAACAGGTACTGAACCCGGAAATCCCAGTTCACTCCCCCGGGCTTTCCGATCCGCACCTCCACCCCCGGACCCCACTCCGGCGCGCCCATGCCGATGAGCCCTTCCGCACGGCCTCCAATCACGAAATCCTCCGGGGGATTCTGATACTGCGTGACGCCGGTGGAAACTCCCGCATCGATCTCGTAGCGCCCGCCGAACAGCAGCACCCCGGCATCCAGCGATGGATTCACCACCACCGATTCACCCAGACGGAATCCCAGCGGCACGAACGACAGGACCAGCTCGGTCACGTTGCCCGCCAGGTCCGCGGAAAACCGCGACCCCTCCGGGATCATCAGATGGTCGAATGTCATGCCG
>CAZHSS010000135.1:0-4832 GCA_964535205.1 uncultured Verrucomicrobiota bacterium | reverse complement strand
CGTGGGGGTCTTGGAGAGAAAAGACAGGCCCGTGAGATGCCCAAACCACATGCGCAAGCCAGTATTGTACGTTTCAAGAGGGGGCACGGCTCTGAGATTGCAGGGTACGGAGAATGGTGTCGAGGATGTGGTCCAGGTGCTTGCTGACATCCTCGGCCAGGAATCGCAGGACAAAGTAGCCGTTTTCCTGCAGGAGCGCATCCTTCTGGCGGTCCCGGCGGTAGGTTTCTGGATTGCTCAGGTGTTGCGGGCCATCCAATTCGATGGCCAGCCGGGCCTCGGGGCAAAGCAGGTCGATTTCCATGGTGCTTTGTCCGCAGAAGAGAATGGGCAGAGGGACGTTGAGGTGGAAGCGCCCGCGCGTGGACTCCAGCGTTTCCAAGCGTTTGAACAGAAAGGCTTCCGTCGCGCTGCGAGCGTGCTCGATGTTGTTCCGGCCCACATCCGAGGCTTGGGCGGCATGAACGAACAGGTTGCCCAGCGGCGCATCCACGCCGTCGCGGATGAGGCGCTGAACGCTGGCGGAATAGTCGCGCTTCCACTGCGGGTCCACCGGGAGGGGCACGTCAGGTGGCCAGCCGGGTACCGCGCTGGCCGGCAACAGAATGGAATAGCCGACGGATTCGTACCCTTTGCAGCGGCGGTCGAACATCTTGGCCAGCATGGGTAGGTTGAGGTCGGCGTAGTCATAGACCCGGACTTCCCGCTTGAGATCATGGCGGCGATGAAGCCGTCCCACGTATTGGGCGATCGTGCCGCGCCAGGAGACCGGCAGGGTCAAAAACAGCGTATCCAATCGGGCATCGTCGAATCCTTCTCCGAGATATCGGCCGGTGGCCAGCAGAACCCGGTCTTCGTTCTCGGGTATTTCCGCCAGTTGTGCCATGGCCTGGCCCAGTTGTTTTTTGCCCATCCCGCCTTGCAGGATGACCAGATGTTTTACAAGCGGCCTCAGATCGACGGCCAACTGCTCCAGATGTTCGCGCCGTTCCGTCAGCACAACGGGTTTTCGGTTTTCACGCAGGGCATTCAGAATGTCTTCGCAGATCAGCTCATTGCGTTGGGGATCGGCGACCAATGCACTATACAGGTCGTGAAAGGGGATGCGTGTGTCGTCCGAGGTGGATTCCGGCATGCGAAAGGAGGTGGGGCGCACCAAAACGGTATGGATAAAAGATCGAGTTTCCGCCTGCCGGCGCGCGTCCACCCGGTATCGCACGGGGCCGCATTGCATGAACAGGATGGGATGATGGCCGTCTTTTCGGGAAACCGTTGCGGATAGTCCCAGGACATATTTGGCGTTGGCTCTCCGCGCCACTTGTTCGAAACTGACGGCGGGGACATGATGGCATTCGTCCACCACCAGGTGTCCGTATTCGCCGATATGATCGTCCACGACGCCCTTGCGGACCATGCTCTGAATCAGGGCGACGTCGATCACGCCCGTGAGTTTCTTGCGTCCGCCGCCGGCGCGACCGATGGATTTTGTCGGCAGGCCCAGGAACGTGGCCAGCCGTTCGATCCACTGCTCCAGGAGTTGCCGGCGGTGGACGAGGACCAGGGTGCTGACACCACGCCGTGCTATCATCCACGCAGCGACGACGGTTTTTCCGAATGCCGTGATGGCGGACAGCACGCCGGTGTCATGGCGGGCCAGCGTATCGGCCGCGAGTTGCTGTTCGGGGCGGAGTTGCCCATGGAAAGCAATGTTCACGGGGGAGCCATGGTTTCGCTTGTCGTGGATCGTCAGAGTGATCCGGTTGGCCGTCAGCAGGGACTGAAGGTCTTCCAGACAACCCCGGGGAAGTCCGATGTACTGGCCGTGATCTTCGGCGCAGCCGATAATCCGGGGCATACCGAATGTCGGCAATCGCATGGCCTGCTGGCGGTAGAATTCAGGGTTTTGGAACGCCGCCAGTCGAATCAGGGCATTGCGCAGGGAGGGGGACAGGTTCTCTTTTGAAATGTAGATTTCATTGGCCAGGACAACCTCCAGCGAGGATGGCAGGGAGCCCGTCAGCGTTAAGGAACCCTTCCGGCGTGAGGGCAGTTGTTGCCAGGGGGCGGCATCATTCTCATCATCCAGCACGAAGCGCACGCCGGTAACATTTCCCCGGGATTCGGCTTCGGCCACAAGCACTTCGACTCGTGAGCGCTTGATTTTGGTTACGGAGGTCAGAAACGCCCATGGATCGGGATAGGCGTTCAGGGAATCGTCCAGGAAAACACTGTTGCCCGATTTCCGGGGCGTGCCCTGGAGCGGGAGGGCGATCAGATTGCCGAAGCCGCCTTGGGGGAGGGTGTCCTGATTGGGGAAGAGACGATCATAGGAATCCAGCCCCAGTTCCGGGCGGCGTTCCATGGTGGCGGTCAGGAGGGAAGCGCCCAGCTTGCGGGCCAGACTGGCGGGCACCGGTTCATCAAAGAACAGCCAAAGATGCGCCCCGTTTCCGGAGCGCGAGCGCTCCAGAGCATAAGGCAATTCCCATTCCCGGCAGGTGGCGGCGACAGCCTGCACATCTTCCTTCCAACCCTCTTTGTCAAAGTCGGCGGCCAGTAACCAACAGGTCTCATCCAGCAGCATCGGATAGATCCCGGCGACGAATTCTTTGCCGCTTGGACCCGCGCCCGTGAGATGCCAGCGGATCACGTCGTCGGTGACGGGCAGCAAGCGGCGGTTCGGGCATGCGGCGCACTTGGTTTTGCGCTTGTTGCAGAGGTTGCGGACCCACTCGTTGGCGCAGGCCGGGGCGTAGCCGGACCGACCGGTGGTCTTGTTCTGGAATCGGCGGGGGTAGACATCTTCCCGGCCGCGAAACAGCGACCGGAAGAGAGCAATTTTTTTGCTGGCGGTGAGCATGGCGGGATCAATCCTTGCAGGCAAAAGTTATGACAGCCGGAGCGACTTCTGTCGACTCCGGTGTCGACTTCGGCGACGACGTGCGACTACTATGGGGAGCAGGCGACGGGAGTCGACTGGAGTTGACTGGAGTCGAAAACCCAAAGGAGCAAGTCATGAACCTCTTCGACAAGCATGGGGGGTATCGGAAGCTGGACTCCTTCACGCTGGCGACGGTGATCCAGTTGGGGACCTGGCGGTTTTGCGAGCGGTTTCTGGACCGGATGAACGATCCGTGCGGGCGGCAGTTCGACCAGATGACGCAGGCGGCCCGGTCGGGCCGGGCGAATATCGCCGAGGGTTCCGAGCGGGCGGGCACGTCGAAGGGGACCGAGATGCGTCTGACGGACGTGGCGCGGGCGAGCCTGGCGGAGTTGAAGGGGGGCTACGAATTCTGGCTGCTGAAGCGCAAACGGGCGCCATGGAAGGTGCCCTCGCCGGAAGCGCAGGCGGTCTTCGACGTGCGGCTGGATCCGAATCCGCTGAAGGAGGGGGACGGCATGCACGAGTCGGGTCGCTACATCCTGGCGCAGCAAGACAAGTTTGCGAAGTGGCTGGAGGCCGACGATCCTGACTTGATGGCCAATGCCATGTTGATTCTGCTGCACCGGGTGTTAAACATGCTGAACCGCCAATTGGATGCGCAGGGCGAGACGTTCCGGCAGGAGGGCGGATTCCACGAGCGGATGACAGCGGTTCGCCTCGAAGAACGCGAGAAGCAAGAGGCAGCGGCCGGGGTCCCGGCCTGCCCGGACTGCGGCCAGCCCATGCGCAAGCGCACGGCGAAAAGCGGCAAGCAAGCCGGGAAGCCGTTCTGGGGGTGCACCGCGTTCCCGGAGTGTACGGGGACGCGGGAAGTGGAGTGAGGGGGAGAGGAGAGAAGAGGGGGGCGACTACAGGCGACTTCGGCGACGACGGTCGACTTCTGTGAGGGGGAGTCGACTGAAGTTGACGGGGGTCGAAAGGAGACGCCGCCTCAGTCTTCGACGACGAGTTCGGGGGCGTAGCGGTCGTGGGAGGCGTTGAGAAATTCGCCGGAGAGGGCGAGGCACTGCTTGGGGCAGATTTCGGTGCACTGCCCGCACTGGATGCACTGGGAGACGAAAATGCGGATTTTCTTGGCGGCGGGAACAGCTTCGATGGCGTGGGCCGGGCAGACCTTGATGCAGAGGTTGCAGCCGATGCAGGTGTCGCGGTTGTAGGTCATTTTGCCGCGCAGTTTGTCGGGGACGGGGACGGTGGGATTCAGACGGGCTTCGCCTTTGCCGACCTGTTCAAGCAGGCCGGTGACGGTGGGGGGCAGGTGGGCGGCGGGGAAGGGGTTGGTGTTGGGCTTGCGGAGAAGCTGTCCGAGGACTTCGTGGACCATGGGGAAGGGCATGTCGGCTCCTTTACTGGATGCGGGCGTCGGCGATGACGAGGAGAAGGCCCAGGAGGGCGAGGGCGCCCAGGGCTTTCCAGTAGATGTCAACCACCTGGTTGATGCGGAAGCGGGCCACGGAGACCCGGACGAGGGAGACGGAAAAGAACAGGACAAGGAGGGCCTTGATGACGAAGAAGGCGGCATCCGCGGCGCCGGCTGCGAAGGGGGAGGAAAACGCGATCCAGCGGGACAGGTTCCAGGGGAAGAAGAGGGCGACGAGCAGGGAGACGACGACGACGGTTTTGACGGCGAAGGAGAGGGTGAAGAGGGCGAGGTTGCGGCCGGAGTATTCGACGATGAGGCCGCCGGCGATTTCGGTTTCGGCCTCGGGGGCGTCGAAGGGGATGCGTCCGAGTTCGCCGGGAACGACGAGGACCATGGTGGCGAGCAGGAGAAAGACGCCGACAGCGCCGAGGGGGCCGACGAGGGACCAGATGGGCGTTGCGGCGAGGGTGGCCAGGGAGAACGGGGCGGGGGAGCCGGCCTGGACGAGGTTCCAGGCGAAGGCGA
>CAZHSS010000134.1:0-4872 GCA_964535205.1 uncultured Verrucomicrobiota bacterium | reverse complement strand
GTGACCGCTCCCTGTCCACTCTGTCCACTATGAAGAAATTTGTCTTACGCCCCCGCTCGGCGGAGCGGGCAGTTTGAGATTGATGAAGCGGGAGCCAGCGGTCAGGATGGCGCAATGGAGACCGGGAATTGTCGGGTCACCCGCGCCCCGTTCAAGGAACCCTGCCGAATGAAGATCAGCGTCATCACCACCCTGTACAACCGCCCGGAGCACATCCGGCTGCTGGCGGCGTCGCTGGCGCTGCAAACGCGGGTTCCGGACGAACTGGTGGTGGCGGACGACGGTTCGGACGAGGCGACCGCCGAGGCGCTGGCGCGCCTGCTGCCGTCCTGCGGGTTCCCCGCGAAGGTGGTGCGGCAGGAGAAGGACGGCTATCGGCTGTCGGCGGCGCGCAATCTGGCCATCCGGGCGGCGACGGGGGACTATCTGCTGTTTCTGGATTGCGACATGGCGCCGCTGCCGGATGCGGTGGCGGTGCATGAGCGGCGGGCCGCGCCCGGGCGCCTGCTGTGCGGCAACCGCGCGCTGCTGGACGAGGCGGCCACGCGCGCGCTGTTTGCGGCGCGGCCGGCCCCGGCCGACGCCGACTGGGAGCAGGCCTGGGAGCGGGCCGACCGCGGAGAGCTGGAGGCGGCCGCGCGGCTCTTCCGCCGACATGCCCGCCTGCGCCGCTGGCATCTGGCGCGTCCGCACAAGCCCAAGCTGCTGGGCTGCCATTTTTCGCTGTTCCGGGAGGATGTCGAACGGATCAACGGCTTTGACGAAAACTACGTGGGCTGGGGCTACGAGGACGACGATTTCGCCCGGCGCCTCTACAAGGCCGGCGTGGCACCTTTCAGCGTGATCGACGAAGCGCGGATGCTGCACCTGTGGCATGCCTCGATGGCCCCGCAGGCGCTGAAACGGCGCCGCGACCGTCCCAATCGAGCGTATTTCCGCCGCTGGGGCGTGCCGGCCCGTTGCGAAAACGGGCTGCGGAAGCCGGGGGCATGATGGACTGGAGCGAGAAGACGCAGATCGTGGTGACGTGCGGCCGGGGGTGCGCCGGGGCGCTGCAGGGCGAACTGCGCGCCCTGGGGCATGATCCGCAGGAAATTTCGCCCACCTCGGTGGGGATCGAAGGCGATCTGCGCGAGGCGATGCGGCTGAACCTGTGGCTGCGGACGGCGAACCGGGTGCTGTTCGAGGTGGCGGGGTTCGAGATTGATTCCGCCGACGAGCTGTATGCCGCGGCGCGCGAGCTGCCGTGGGAGGCCTGGCTGCCGTCGGACGCCCCGTTCCACGTGCACGGCGTGGCCCGGCACGAGAGCATCCGCGATTCGCGCTTTGCGGTGCTGCGCGTCAAGGATGCGATCGCGGACCGGTTCGTGGAGCGGACGGGGGCGCGGCCGGATTCCACCTCGGCGCCCGACGGCGCGGCCTGCGTGGCGTTTTTCTGGGACGGGCCGGCGGTGCGGTATTTCCTGGACACCAGCGGGGTGCCGCTGTCGCACCGCGGCTACCGCTGGAAACCCTGGACCGCGCCGCTCCGCGAAACGCTGGCGGCGGCCATCCTGCTGGAACTGGGCTGGCCGAAGACGCCGGCCGAGGCGTTGATCGGGCCGATGTGCGGCAGCGGCACGCTGGCGATCGAGGCGGCATGGATCGCGCAGAACCGCGCGCCGGGGCTGGAACGGGAGGAGTACGCCTTCCGGCGCCTGAACGGCGTGGATGACCGGATCTGGACGGCGCTGGTCGCCGAGGCCCGGGCGCGGTTCCAGGCGGCGCCGCGCGCGTGGATTGCGGCCTCGGACGTGGCGCCGCCGGCCATTGCGTGCGCGCGGGACAACGCGGCGCGGGCGGGGGTCGAGCGCCTGATCCGCTTTCATACCTGTGATTTTCGCGATACGCCGCTGCCGAAACCGCCGGCGCTGGTGCTGATGAATCCCGCGTACGGGGAGCGCCTCGGGGAATCGCAGGCGCTGGAGGAGCTGTATGCCGCCATTGGCGCGTATTTCAAGAGCGCCTGCCAGGGCATGAGAGCGGCGGTATTGACGGGCAATCCGTCGCTGGGACGGCGGATCGGGCTGCATCCGGTCCGGCGGCTGCCGATATGGAACGGGGATATCGAATGCCGCCTGCTGGAGTACGACATCTACGAGGGCACCCGCGATGCGCGCCTGCTGCGCAAGCATGCCGCCTCAAAAGTATAAAGTATAAAGTATAGACTTCACCCTCCCGGGAGGGTGAAGTCTATACTATTAACATTTGAACCGCGCGGAATTGACTATACATCCGGCGGGAATTTTCTACGATGGGATGCGGATGAATCCGAGCATCCCCATCCTGTGCTATCGCAATATTTCGCCGGTGTGCGGCATCACGCCGGAGGAATTCCGGTCGCATCTGGAATGGCTGTCGGCGCACCAGTGGCGCAGCCTGCCGCTGGAGCGGGTCATTGACTACGTCAAGGGCGGCGAACCGCCGCCGCCGCGTTCCTATGTGCTGACGTTCGACGACTGTTATCTCGACAACTGGGTGCATGCGGCGCCGCTGCTGCGGGAATTCGGCGTGGGTGCATCGTTCGGGGTGGTGACGGCCTATCTGCACGACGGTCCGCGGCGGCCGGATGCCACCACGCCCGGGGCCGATCTGCGCGAACTGCCGGTGGCGCGCGACGCGTGGGACCGGGCGGTTGAGCGCAATGATCCCACCGCGTTCATGAACCGTGCCGAACTGCGCGCGCTGGTGGTCGAGCAGGGCCACGGTCTGTTCGGGCACACCCATACCCACCAGGCCTGCTTCCGTTCGGACAAGCCCATTGACCGCGAACCCGGCGACATGCATCCCGGTGTGCGGGGCATCTACCTGGAACTGCGCGACGGCCTGCCGATGTATCCCAGCGGGTCGGCCTATGCCCACAACGGCTTCTGGCCGGCGTCCAACGATCAGCTGCTGGAGTCGAAGCTGATCGAGCGCACGACGAGCGAGCGGATCGAATTCTGCCTGAACGAATTCACGCTGTGCCGCGAGCGGCTCGAGGAGCTGACGGGGCAGCCGTCGCGGGCGATGAGCTGGCCGTGGGGGGAATACGACGATGTGGCGATCGAGGCGGCGCTGCTGGCGGGTTACGAAGCGGCGCTGGCGATGGACTGCGGGGCCAACCGGCCGGGCACCCCGGTGTTTGCGCTGCGCCGCGTGCGGATGCAGGGGGGGGTGGCCTGCGGCGAGCTGCGGCGGCGGCTGTGCGTCGCCAAGAACCCGTTGCTGGCCGGGCTGTTTCGCCGGATCTATCGCCGGCCGCGCGGCTGAGTTTTCCACACTGTGGAAAAAAGTTTTCCATAGCGTGGAAAAACGCCGGAGATATTTTTCATGGCGTGGAAAATCCGGACTGTTTTTCCATGGCGTGGAAAACCGGTTTCCACAGTGTGGAAAATCCGGAAAAAGCGAAACCGTCGGAGGACAGGGGCAGGCGATGAAGCATCCGGGGCGGAAACGGCGGCGGGAGTTTGCGCATGCGGCGGAGTTCCGGTTTTACGAGGAGTTGAACGACTTTCTGCCGGCGGAGAAGCGCAAGCGCACGGTGACCTACCGGTTCGACGGGCATCCGGGGATCAAGGACGCGATCGAGGCGCAGGGGGTGCCGCATGTGGAGGTGGACCTGATTGTGGTCAACGGGGAATCCGCGGGGTTCGGATATCCGCTGCAAAACGGGGATCGGGTGGCGGTGTATCCGGTGTTCGAGGCGCTGGACATTTCGCCGGTGGTGAAGCTGCGTGAAAAGCCGTTGCGGCGGACGGCGTTCGTGGTGGACGTGAACCTGGGGCGGCTGGCGCGGCGGCTGCGGCTGGCGGGATTCGACACGTTGTTTTCAAATGCGTATCGCGACGAGGAGATCGTGGCGATCGCGGCGGCGGAGCACCGCATTGTGCTGACGCGCGACCGGCGGCTGCTGCACGCGAAGGCAGTGACGCACGGCGCCTGGGTGCGGGCAGTGCAGGTGGACCGTCAATTCGAGGAGGTGGTGCGTCGCTTCGACCTGGCGGGGCAGATCCGGCCGTTTTCGCGCTGCGCGGCCTGCAACGGGCTCATCGAGCCGGTGGCCAAGGCGGACGTGCTGGAGCGGCTGGAACCGAAGACCAAGCAGTATTACGACACCTTTTTCCGCTGCACCGGCTGCGGCAAGGTGTACTGGGAGGGGTCGCATGTCGCCCGGACCCGCGCGCGGCTGTCGAGCCTGCGGAACGAGGCGTTCGCGAAGCCTACTTGAGCGTGTCGCTGACGGCGGCGCTCATCGAGGCGGGGAAGGCGACGATCAGAATGCGCTTGAGGGCCAGAGCGTTGTCGAAGCCCCACGGGCAGCGCTGGATCAGCGTCAGCAGCAGGCCCACCACGACCAGCGAGAACACGTAGATGCTCGTCACGCGTTTGAGGTATTCCAGGGCGTGCTGGCGGAAGAGGTAGCGGTAGAAGTTGAAGTAGACGAACAGGCCGATGAACAGGATGGACAGTCCGCTGAGCGCCAGCACGTTGAGAACCGGCAGTTCGGCGCCGAGGTTCCAGGTTTCCTCCGTGAAGGCCACGGGAACGGCGAGCAGGGAGGCGCCCACGACTACTTGCGTCAGGTCGCGGGGGCGGAATTCCACCATGACGGGCTTGAGCGCGTAGTTCAGGACCTTGCCGGTGGCGTCGACGATCGGGACGACCCGGTGCAGGTAGCCGCCGATCCGCTGAAGGGGGGTGGTGGGTTCAGGAGTGGGTGGAGTTTCCATGATATTGCCTCCGGGTCCGAGGCTACGCGCATCCCGCGTTCCGGCACAAGCCGAAAGGGCCGTTCTCCGTCGGTCCGGACGGACATGACGCCGGGTTTGCGGCGGGGCGGGGATTCGGGGT
>CAZHSS010000133.1:3474-4876 GCA_964535205.1 uncultured Verrucomicrobiota bacterium | reverse complement strand
CTGCCCCCGCCCGCCGACATCGCCCTCGTCCGCGTCACCTCCGCCGCCGACATGCTCGCCGCCGTCGAACAAAATCTGGCGTGGTGCGACTGGCTCATCATGGCCGCCGCCGTCGCCGACTGGCGCCCGCGCCATCCCGCCGCACACAAACTCAAGAAGGCCGATGGCCCGCCCCACATCGAATGGGAAGCCGCGCCCGACATCCTCGCCACCCTCGCCCCGCGCAAACAATCAACGCAACTGTTTTGCGGCTTCGCCGCCGAACCCCGGCCCCTCGCACGCGAAGCCAGGCGTAAGCTTCGCGAAAAAAATCTCGATCTCCTCGCCCTCAACGACGTCTCGCAGCACGACCGCGGGTTCGAGGCCGACACCAATGCGCTGACCGTTTTTCTCGCCGATGGCCAGCGCCACCCCCTCCCGCTCGCAGCCAAATCTGTCTGCGCCGCGCAATTAATCGCGCGAATGGAAAAAATGGCGGCGAAAATAAAGTGAAAAAAAGTTTGAATATCTATTGACGTTGTTAATAACTTCGCATTAGTGTCTCAATCAACGAGATGAGAGTGTGAAAAAGAGGAACGAATCCGAAGACCTCCCGCGCCGATTCACGGCCGCCTGTTCCCCGCGTCGAGCAATCTAAGCGAACCGAAACCACAGGACAATGTTTCATGAACACTCTAAATAACCTGACCGCCTTTGAGCGTCAGGACGGAAGGGGGGGAAATACACCATGGCAGTAAAGAAAGCAGCGAAGAAGGTCGCCAAGAAGGCTCCGGCCAAGAAGGCGGCGAAGAAGGTAGCCAAGAAGGCTCCTGCGAAGAAGGCGGCGAAGAAGGTCGCCAAGAAGGCTCCGGCCAAGAAGAAGGTCGCGAAGAAGGCGAAGAAGTAATTCTTCCCTGATGCCGGCCCGTGCAATGCGGTCCGGTAAATGAACGACGGTGACACCCATTCGGTTCGCCGTCGTTTTTTTGTCCCCGTCCCTTGCATTCCCCGCGCTCCTGCGTTACGTTCCCGCCACATTGGATTTCAAAGGAGATCGCCCGTGCAAGAAAAAGTCGAAGCCTATATCGAGGAAGTCCGCCCCCTCATCCAGGGTCACGGCGGCGACGTGGAGTTCGTGTCCATGGACGGCAACACCGTCTATCTGCGCCTGCACGGCGCCTGCCATGCCTGCCCCCATGCCATGATGACCCTCAAGAACGGCATCGAAGCCGAAATGCGCGAACGCCTCTCCCCCGACCTTACCGTCGAACGCGTCCTCGACGAATAGCCTGTTCGGCCTTGCCGGGTGTCAACCCGGCCGGCCTGTCGAGCGAAGGCGGATCGAGGGATCCCGCCAGCCCTTCGGATGGTCATGTCGAGCGGAGTCGAGACATCTCGGCCTCCTCCCCTTCAGCCCGCTTGC
>CAZHSS010000133.1:2924-3464 GCA_964535205.1 uncultured Verrucomicrobiota bacterium | reverse complement strand
CATGGAATCCGGCAACGGCCGGACCGCCGGTCTTCCACGCTATGGAAATTTTTTTTCCACGCCGTGGAAAAAAACGGTCCGGATTTTCCACGCCGTGGAAAATCCCGGACCCCGATCACCCCGCCGACGGCGGTTCCGGAAAGCTCCCGTTCACCGCGTCGCGGACAATCTGCTTGGTGTCGTTCGGAAAATCCGACCGCAGCAGCCACGTGATGAAATTCGGGTCGTTCACCACCGTGTCGCGCAGCGACTGCCCCTGGAATTTGCCAAAGTTGAACACCACCTCGCCCTTCGACCACTTCAGCCGGCCCGTCCGGTCCGCCCAGGACGGATCGCGCGGATCGCAGTAGTCGTTCAGCGCATCCATCTCCGCCGGCAGCTCCGGATAGCGCTCGAACTGCCCGCCCAGCACCCGGATCGTCGCCAGCACGTCGCCCAGCGCGTCATGCGAATTCTCGTGGTCCGCCCCGCAGTAGTAGCGCAGCGCCGAAAACAGGCCCAGCGCCATGTTGCGTGCCAGCTGGTTTTGATTGGCGTCGT
>CAZHSS010000133.1:0-2914 GCA_964535205.1 uncultured Verrucomicrobiota bacterium | reverse complement strand
AGCGTGGCCGTGACGGTGGACTTGTGGATCTTCAGCGCCGCCGCCAGATCCCGCGGCTCGTTGCGGAAGAAAATCCGCTGCGCATCCAGTATCCGCCGCCCCTCCAGGCTGAACGGACGGTTCGCCCGAGCGAATTCCTCCGTCAGCATCTGAATGTCATAGCCCAGGATGTTGTAGCCCGCCAGATCCGCCCCCTCGAAGTGACGCTCAATCACCTCCGCCATCTCCGCAAACGTCGGCGCGTCTTTCACGTCCTCGTCCGTGATCCCGTGGATCGCCGTCGCCTCCTCCGGAATCGGCATGCCCGGATTCAGCAGATAATGCACCTGCTCCGCCGTGCCCGCCGGCTCGTAGCGCACCAGCGCCAGCGACACGATGCGGTCGGTCCGCTTGTTCAACCCCGTCGCCTCCAGATCGAAAACCGCCAGCGGACGGTCGAGTTGCAGGCGCAGCGGCAGCGGGGGGATCGTCGAAGCGTTCATGCCCTGCACAATGGCGGATCGCCCCCCGGAGGAAAAGCAGAATCCGCTCCCCTCCCGGCCGCCGCTTTCCGGCAAATTTTCTTCCAAAATTGTCTTGCGGCCCCAAGCCCCCCTCCCCTATCTTCCGCGGCATACCTTCCGCATGTCCAAGGGCTGCCGATTTGCGGGGGGCAGGTGAACCGGCGGCTCATGGTTCCATGGAGTTGATGATACTGTGAAAATATACGTTGGGAATCTCTCGTTCCGGGCCACGGATGATGATCTGCGCGCGGCCTTCGAGCCGTACGGCGAAGTGGTCTCTGCTCGGGTGATCCAAGACAAGGAAACCGGCCGCTCCCGCGGTTTCGGTTTCGTTGAAATGCCCAATGCCGATGAAGCCAACGCCGCCATCGACAAGCTGAACAATGCGGAAATCGTCGATCGCGCCGTGCGCGTGAACGAGGCGCAGGAACGCCCCCCGCGCCGCTAAGCACGGTGGACACCAGGCCCCGGCGGGAAACCGCCGGGGCTTTTTGGTTTCCGATCTGCATCCGCCGGAAAAAACGCCAGAGCGGTTCCAATGAACATGTCGCGCCCCAACAGCCCGGCTCGGCAGGTCCCGACCTCTGGGAGAGTCGGGATCGCCCTGCCACAAGCCGGATGGGACAGGTCTTGGGTAGGGCGAATCCTCCGGGTGAGCCGGGAGGATGGATTGATCACGGCGGCATCATGTTGAAATGGCGCTAGTCCCGGGGCCGGACCCCGCCGTACACATAGTCCACGTAGGCCGGATCCATCGGCTTCGTCGCCAGCGCCACCGCCACCGCCGCCAGGAACGACAGCGGCAGCGCCACCACGATCGGATCCACCACTGTCCACGTCAGGCTCCAGTCCGCCGGCACCAGGTTCGGCTTCCCAAACCACGCCTGGCACAGCCCGATGCCCCCCGCCGTCTTCCCATTCACGAACAGCAGCCAGAATCCGCTCGTCAGAAAACCGGTCAGCAGCGACGCCACCGCCGCCGGCTTGGTCATCCGCCGCCAGAACAGCCCCAGCACGAACAGCGGCAGGAACGACGACGCGCACAGCCCCATGAAGATCGCCGTCGCCAGCGCAATGATGTTCCCTCTCACGTACTTGCCCAGCACCAGCGCCACTACGATCCCGATGACGATCGCAAATCGCGTGACGTGGATGGACTTGCTGCCATGCTCATGGTGCGCATACTGCTCGAACACGTCCCGCCCCAGCGCCGTCCCCATCGTGTGGAACTGGCTCGACATCGTGCTCATCGCCGCCGACAGCAGCGTCAGCATGAACACCACCCCGAACCAGTGCGGCAGCGCACTGCGCACGTAGGCCGGAATCAGCGTATCCGTGTTCCCCTGCAGCGTCGTGCCCAGCCCCACCGACCGCAGCACCGCGTTCAAATGCGGCTTCAAGAGATCCGCCCCCCCCGGTTCCCCCTGCACAATCTCCGTCTGCTCCGTCCACAGCGCATAGCTCAGCGGCGCCTCGTCCCCCGCTCCAGGCAGCCGGTAGCTCACGAACCGCTTCGCCCTCGCCTTCACTTCCTCCGGCGCATTCGCCGGCACCAGCGCCAGCTTGCCCTTGCCGTCGGGCCCCGGATCCAGCCGCGCCGCGTCATCCACCACCTGGCAGACAATCTCCTCCTGCTGCGCGAAATACACGTTCGACAGCGCCCCCACAGTGAACGCCACCCCCGTCATGAACAGAATGAAAATGCCGCCCGCCGCCGCCGCCCGGTTCAGCGACTGCTTGGACTTCACCGTCATGAATCGGACAATCAGCTGCGGCTGCGCCAGCACCCCGATGCCCACGCCCATCACGATCGTGCTGATCAGGATCCACCACATGTGATAGCCCACCGCCCCCGGCATCGGCGCCCCCGGCTCCGCAAACCCGAACCTCGGCATCGCCGTCCAGCCCTGGTGCCCGATGGCCTTCAGAAAACCCGGCACCTCGTCTTTCATCGCCCCCAGCGCCTGGTGCGCCTCCGTCACGCCCCCCATCCGCGCATAGGTCGCCACCAGCAGAATCGCCATGCCCACCAGCATGATCGCCCCCTGCATCGCATCGGTCAGCATCACGCCCTTCAGCCCGCCCGCGATCACGTACGCCGCCACGATCAGCGCGAAAATGTACAGCGCACCGTCGTAGGAAATGTGGAAGATCGGCGCCATGAATTCCGCGCCCCCCACCATCACCGCCATCGCGTACAGCGGCATGAAGCAGAAAATGATCAGCGCGCACAGCACCTGCAGCAGCCGGCTGTTGTAGCGCTTGGCAATCAGCTCCGGAAACGTATGCGCGTCCAGATGGTGCCCCATCCGCCGCGTCGGATTCCCCAGGAACACGAACGCAATGAAGATGCCGACGAAAATGTTCAGCACCGTCAGCCACAGCACCCCCATGCCCAGGCTCGCCGCCGT
>CAZHSS010000132.1:2858-4885 GCA_964535205.1 uncultured Verrucomicrobiota bacterium | reverse complement strand
CCGCCGGCGCCTCCGGCATTATTGAACTTGCATTGAACAAGGTAGTGCCGTAAAAGCATCCCTCAATTGCACTGATTCAGGAGGATCGAAGAATGGGTTCCGTAAAGAAGAAACGCCGCGTCAAGATGGCCAAGCACAAACGCCGGAAGCGTCTGCGCGCGGATCGTCACAAGAAGAAATAGAAAGGCGCGGCGCCATGTCCGGGACCTGCCGGGTTCGGCTTGCGCTCGGCCTCGTCCTTCTCGGCGCCGCGGCCGGCTGCCGATCTCTGCCCGGCCCTCCGTCCCTGCTGGATGGAGGGCTCGTTTCGTCCCTGCCCCTCCCCGCCGAACGCGAACAGGCCGCCCAGGCCCACGCCCTCTATTCCCTCGGCATCCATCACGAGCTCGCCGACGAATACGATCTGGCCGGCCAGGCCTATCTCCGCGCCAGCGAACTGGACCCCGGCAACGAACGCATCCTCCTGCGCCTGGCCTCCATTCTGGTTCTCCAGCGCCGGACCGAAGACGCCCTGCGGACCGTCGAGCAGTTTATCGACCGCTACCCCTCCTCCGAAAAAGCCCTCGGCTGGCTCGCCGCTTTCTACGGCTCCACCGGCGACCAGGAACGCGTCCTCCAGCTCTACCGCCGGATGACCCGCCAGTTCCCCGCCAACCCCCTCGGCTGGCTGCAGCTGGCCTCAGCCACCGCCCGCCAGTCCTGCGACAGGAACTGGTCCGCCTCCACCTGGCCCGGATGCGCGACGCCGCGGATGAACCCGCCCGCCGCCAGGCCCGCCGGAGCGCCATCGCCCGCCTTCGCGAAATCGCCGACGAACTCCCCGGCGACATGGATACCCTCTTCGCCCTCGGCGATCTGCTCGTCCGCGATGAACAGCTCGAAGAGGCCATTCAAGTCTATGAAAAAATCGAACGCCTCCAGCCCGCCGATCTCCAGGTCAAGCAGCGCCTCGCCCGCACCTTCCTCGCCATGGATGACCAGGCCAAGGCCATCGCCGTCCTCGAGCGGCTCGCCGCCCGCGATACCGGCTCCGCCAACATCCACTTCTACCTCGGCGAACTCTATCTTCAGTCCGGCGACGCCGCCAACGCCGAGGAACAGTTCCGGGCCGCCGCCCAGGCCTCCCCCGAGGACCCGGCCCCCTGGCTGCGCCTAGCCGCCCTCCAGGCCGAACTCAGCGGCGATCAGGCCATCGAAACCCTGAACGAAGCCCTCGGCACCATGCCCGGCAACCCCCGCCTGCTGGAGGTCCTGGCCCTGATCCATCTGGGCCAGAACCAGTACGCCAAGGCCGAAAAACTCCTGGCCCAGGTCTGGCAGACCCTCTCCGCCAACGATCCCGACGCCATCCCCTCCAACCTCTTCTTCTACCACTACGCCACCGTCTGCACCCATCTGCGGCGCGTTCCCGACGCCGCCGACTGGCTCGAGCGAGCCCTCGGCCAGGAACCTGCCCTGCTCGACCTCTACATGCAGCGCGTCCTGACCGGCACCCCCAGCTTCCGCCAAACCGCCACCCGCGTCCTCAACAACCTCGCCAAACGCAACACGGCCTTCGGCGCCGCTCTCCGCGCCAACCTCGCCACCCTCTACCTAGCCCGCGAAAACCCCACCCGCGCCGTCAAGGAATTCAAACGCGCCCTCGCCGTCATCCAGGCCGACCCCCTGCAGTCCGATGTCCTCACCCCCCGGTTCCACTTCTGGCACGGCGTCGCCCTCGACCAGTCCAAACAGACCGACCTCGCCGTCGAACAGTTCGAAACCGCCATCCGGCTCGATCCCGACTACGCCGAAGCCCTCAACTACCTCGCCTACCTCTGGGCCGTCCGCGGTGAACGCCTCGACGAAGCCCTCCGCCACATCCAGACCGCCCTCGACCTCGATCCCGAAAATCCCGCGTTCCTCGATACCCTCGGCTGGGTCTACTACAAGCTCGGGCTTGACGTCGAGGCGAAAACCTTTACGCGGCGCGCCCGCGAAAAGGCTCCGGGAAACTCCGTCATCGGTTCGCACATGACCGAAATCCT
>CAZHSS010000132.1:0-2848 GCA_964535205.1 uncultured Verrucomicrobiota bacterium | reverse complement strand
CTCGGCTGGATCTATTTCCAGCAGGGCCGCTACGAAGACGCCCTCGACCTGCTGCAGCAGGCCGACCGCCTCCGCCCCGGCGACCCCGAAATCCTCGACCATATCCAGCAGACCCTCGAAAAACTCGGCCGCTGAACGGAGCGCCGAATTCTCTCCGCCCCCAGACCCCCACGGCCTTGTGCCGTGGGTGAAGCAGGTCCGAAAGAACAGCCCGATCGGCATAGAAACCCGCCCGTCCGAAACCCCTCCAGCCTCTTGATCCGTGTCCTCTGCGGTGGCCCCGGATTTTCCACGCCGTGGAAAATCCGGATTTCTCTTCACCCGTCCGTTGTGCTATTCTTCCCGTTCATGTTCTGGCCTCTCCCATCCATCCGGCGGCGCGGCGTCCGGGCGGTCTCCGCCCTCCTTCTGCTGGCCTTCGCCGCTCCGGCCCCGGCCCGCGTCATCGAAGGCCCCGACTGGATGGTCTGCTACAACCGCCCCGGCCAGACCGGCGCCGCCCGCCTTGAAGGCGAATTCGCCATCCGCGATCTGCTGATCCATCAGCTCAACCGGCTCGAGTCCGGCCATCGCGCCGCCCTGGCCACCTTCACGCTCTCCGGCGACTCCTTCCGCTCCGGCGCCGCCGCCCCCATCCTCTGGGCCGTCTCCAGCGCCCTCGACCGCGGCGTCCGCGTCCATTTCGCCATCCACCGCCGCATCAACCGCACCAACGAATTCCTGCCGGGCCTGTCCCTCCGCCGCCTCGCCGACCGCCCCGCCAACCCCATGGAGCTGTCCGTCTCCTCCGGCCGCTCCCTCATGCACCACAAAATCGGGCTGTTTGACTACGGCGAACGCGACCGCCGCGTCTTCGTCGGGTCCGGCAACTTCACCGGCGCCGCCGCCATGCAGCAGTGGAACATCGCCGTCCTGCTGCGCAGCCCCACCCTCTACGGCGCCTACGCCGCCGAACTCGACGAGTTCCGCGCCGGACGCTTCGGCAAGGCCAAGCAGCGAACCCATGACCGCACCGGGTTCCGCCTCCCCGGCAGCTGGGGCAACAGCTGGGTCCGCTTCGCCCCCTTCGCCGACCGCCGCGACACCGCCGAAACCGACATCCTCCCCCTGCTGGATGCCGCCGAAGAGGAAATCCTCTTCGCCATGCACCACTTCAACCGCCCCCCCCTGCGCCGCGCCCTCGTCGCCGCCGCCAACCGCGGGCTCCGCGTCGCCGGCGTCATCCCCGAAAGCGACCGCGGCACCAACCGGTTTGCCATCTCCGGCGCCACCGTCCGCTACTTCGCCAACCCCAACCTCTACACCGGCACCAACCGCGTCCACCTGCTCCCCGCCCGCGTCAACGCCGCCGGACCCGCCCTGGATTCCGGCCAGCCCGATCTCGTCCACCTCAAGTACGCCCTCGTGGATCCCTCCGGCCCCCGCCCCCTCGTCATCCACGGCGCCGCCAACTGGACCGCCTCCGGCCGCCATGCCGGCATCGCCCAGGCCTTTCTCGAACAGTTCCGCTGCATGACCGGCACCGCCCCGCCCCCGTAGCACGCCGCTCTGTCGCGTGCAGGCTGTTCCCGATCTACCCCGTAGCACGCCGCTCTGTCGCGTGCGGCTGTTTGCCCTCTCCCGTAGCACGCGGCTCTGTCGCGTGTGGCTGTTTGCCCTCTCCCGTAGCACGCGGCTCTGTCGCGTACAGGCTGTTTGCCCTCTCCCGTAGCACGCCGCTCTGTCGCGTGTGGCTGTTCCCGATCCGCGCGGGACAGGAACCCCGCGCTACGCCGAACCGGCCTGTCGCCAAACCCCATCCTCCCCCGCGGCTGTTCGCTCTCCCCCCCGTAGCACGCGGCTCTGTCGCGTGCCGGCTGTTTGCCCGCAACGCTCAACTCCATTCCGCCTGATAAACCGCAAACCGCCCCGGCTTGACATGCGCCTTGGCCGGATTGGTCGCAATGTACTTGCGATAAGCTTCCAGTTCCACGCGGTTACGCACGATGCGGTCATAACTCTCCGCCTGCCACAAGCGCCCGGCCTTGGCGCCGTGCGCCGAGGCCGTCACAGAGACAAACCCCT
This sequence comes from uncultured Verrucomicrobiota bacterium, assembly GCA_964535205.1. Taxonomy (GTDB): domain Bacteria; phylum Verrucomicrobiota; class Kiritimatiellia; order CAIQIC01; family Lenti-01; genus JAAZFE01. The sequence goes on along the minus strand of CAZHSS010000132.1, from coordinate 784 downwards.
TGATGGACCTCAAGAGTCCTTCCAACGGCCACCCCGACAGAGGCGTCAACAGCCAATGCACGTGGTTGGGCATAATCACCCAGTCTCCACACCAGCACCGCTCGCCGTGAAAATGGCCCAGGGCCACCTGGACGGCTTCCTGTATGTCGGCTTGCGCCAGCAGGCAATTCCCGTGGCTGCGATCCAACTCCAGATGCAACCGGTGTGCCTGGCGCTTTTCGAATGCGCGGCATTCGCGGGCGTCGATCGCCCGATAGCGCTCGGCGGCGTCCGGACCGCGCAATCCATCGGTAATCCCGTGCGCCGCCAGCCAGGTTTTCCTCTCCGTCTCCCACTCCAGAAGGATGGGGCGCGGAATGGAATCAGCCAGGCGAAACGTAACGAAATAGGTGCAACCATCCTGCCGCCAGTGCGGCAGATTTCGCCGGTATGAACACACGGGCGCACGTGGATTGTACGGCTGGAAGGGAATCCGGTTCATCGCACGGATCGTAGAATGACCGGCGATGACGATGCAAGACGGGTTTGCATTTCCGCAGCTCACGGCTGTTCGCTCTCCCCCCGTACCACGCCGCTCCGTCGCGTGCGGCTTGTTCCCGATCCGCCCCCGTAGCACGCGGCTCTGTCGCGTGTGGCTGTTCCCGATCCGCGCGGGACAGGAGCCCCGCGCTACGCCGAACCGGCCTGCCGCCATACCACCCTGCCCCCCTGTGGCTGCTTGCCCTCTCTCCCGTAGCACGCGGCTCCGTCGCGTGCCGGCTGTTCGCTCTCCCCCCGTACCACG
>CAZHSS010000131.1:0-4887 GCA_964535205.1 uncultured Verrucomicrobiota bacterium | reverse complement strand
TGAGGACAGGGCCTCGTCGTTTCATTGACTTCAAATAGATGCAGAAGCCCATATCCGGCCCGTAAAAAAGCCCGGCCGGGGGGCCGGGCATGTGCGTCGTGATGGAGCGGGATTTATTCAGCCGGTACCGGAGGAGTCGCCGCCTCGTCGGCCACCGCTTCGGCTTCAGTCGCGGCTTCCGTCGCCGCCTCGTCAACGGTTTCCACGGCGCCCGCGGCGGCTTCTTTCACGGTCTCGACGGCTTCGCCCGCGGATTCGACGGCGGCGGCAGCGGCTTCCTGGACGGCTTCGGCGGCTTTGCCAGCGGTATCCTGCGCGGACTCGATGGCTTCGCCTGCGGTTTCCACGGCGCTGTCCGCCATGTTTCCGGCGGTTTCCACGGCGCCCGCGGCGGCTTTCTTCACGTTCTCGACGGCTTCGCCCGCGGATTCGACGGCGGCGGCACCAGCTTCCTGGACGGCTTCGGCCGCCCCGGCAGCGGCTTCCTTGGCACCCTGCAGCAGATCGCCGGCTTCATCGGCGATGCCGGAAGCCGCTTCTTCCATCTGGTCGGCGGCCGGCTCCGCAGGCTTCTGCCCGCAACCAGCGGCCATCCACGACACCATCATCAGGATCATCATCCAACCCATCATTCGCTTCATCTCTTCATCCTTTCATTTGCAAAGCCCACGCCGGTTTCCGGCAGGCCTGTTCCACGGAAAAGAGTGTGAAAGACACGACTGGAAAAGTCAATGTCCGCTCGCGGTGGGCCCGCCGTGCGCCCGCGGCCGCCAGGGGGATGCGTCCGGGCGCCTCGGCGGCGGGACTGATTAGCGGTTGAACTGGGTGAAATCCGTTTCCAGCGCGCCGACATCGGCCCAGCCGTAGGTTTCCAGCAGGGCGGCTTCGGCGTTGTCTCCGGTCAGAACCCGGGAGAAAAACGCGTTCCACTTTTCCCGCGGCAGTTTCCACAGCAGATAGCCGACCAGCTGCTTGGAGGTGGCGTAGAAGCGGGTCACCTCGTCCGGTTCGACGGGATAGCCGGTGGCGGTCAGCAGCTGCGCCATCGGCATCCGGTCGCGCAGGGCCTTGAACACATTGCGCTCCTTGTGGGTCAATCCGCGCGCCCGGCGAAAAGCGAACTCGCCGTAATATTCCGCGAGTCCTTCGTTCAGCCACAGCGGCAGGCGAACCGACAGGAAGCGATTGAACACCAGATGTGTCATTTCGTGCGCCAGCATGCCCATTTTATCGGACTGGCCGGAGCCGACTTCCTGGAGATACATCGCCTGTCCGCGGACAAAGGAGGCGGCCCAGGGTTCCATACCGGGGGTGGCGGCCACGACGGCCTGCCAGTCGCGGGCATTGCGGAAAATGAAGATATGCGATCGCTGGGCGCCCATGCGGTCGTGCAGGTCTGGAAGATCGCCGCGGATGGCGTCGTAGAAAGCTTCGCCCATCCGGGCCACCCGCATGGCGAATGCCTTGCGGTCGTGGTGGACAATGAAATGCGCGGTTTGCAGGTGCTGCCAGCGGAAAGACGGATTCTCCAGCATGGCGACATCCGCCGGCAGCAGCCCGGCGCGCTCCACCGTATCGGCAGGCACGTCCTCCATGTCCACGTTCGGGGCAGCGTTGCCGGCCAGCGCCAGGCCAAGGAGTACGGCCAATCCGATGAGGGCTCGATGCCTCGTGCCCCGGTTACCACTCAATGGCGGGCGGCTCCTGCTCGAACTGCTCGGCTTCAAACGCATCTATCATGGCTTGTTCGTCCGGCTGGGCGGGGGCTGGCTTTTCCTCCGCCATTCGCTCGGCGGGCGGGGCCGGGGCAGGTTCGGGGGCGGGGGGGCGGCAAGCGGCCAGCGCCAGGCACGTCAGACCGGCCAGGACGGTTATCAGGGTGTTTTTCATGGTGTTCATCACGGCTTCATCCTATATAAACAACCCCGGACATGCAAGGGATCACCACGACATGAGCAGGAAACCAACCATCGAAGGCACGGAATATCCTCCGCCGGACTGGGAAGCCGAGGGATGCCTGGTGGCGTTCCCGGCGGCCGGCGGTGGGCGGCGGGTGCGGATGCTGGACGGGTTTTACCGTCCCGGACCGGGCACAGGCGCGCCGCTGCTGGTTTTCGTGCACGGCATGGGAAGCAATTTCTACCGCTCGGCGCTGAAAAAGGCGTTTATCGAGGTGGCGCCGGCGCTTGGGATGGGCATTCTGTCGTTCAACAACCGCGGGGCGGAACGCGGGACGGAAACCGAACGTTTCGGCGCGTGTTTGCATGACCTGGATGCGGCGGCCGAGTTTGCGCGCCGCCGGGGTCACCGCCGTCTGGTGCTGGCGGGTCACAGCACCGGCTGCCAGAAAATCGCGTACTGGCAGGCCCGGCGCCGTCATCCCGCGGTGGCCGGGCTGGTGCTGCTGGCACCGGCCGACGATTACGCGGTAACCCGGCGCGATCTGGGCCGGCGGTTCGACGCGAAGGTGGCCTGGGCCCGCCGGCAGGTGGCCGCCGGCCGTCCCGATGCGCCCGTCACGGGGCTTTATGAACGCTTCACGGCTGCGCGGTTTCTCAGCCTGGCCAATCCCCGCGCCACAGAGGCCGGCGTATTCCGTTACGGCGGACCCTTGACCCATTTTCGTCGCCTGCGCTGTCCCGTGCTGGCGGTATTCGGCGAAAACGAAGAGTTCGCGGCAATCCCCCCCGCGGACATGCTGGCGATTCTGCGGCGAAAGACCCGTTCTGTTGATTTCGACGACTGGCTGGTCCCCGGCGCCGATCACGGATTTCACGGAGCCGAGGCGGAACTGGCGCTTTCCGTTTGCCAATGGGCCCGGGAGAGCGTCCGGTGAGGCTGACCGGGGGTGAACAGAGCGGTCGCCGCCTGCGCGTGCCGGCCGGCGGGTTGCGTCCCACCCAGGACCGGGTGCGCGAGGCCCTGTGTTCTTCGCTGGCGGCGCATTTTCCGGGGGCCCGGGTGCTGGATTTGTTTGCGGGCACGGGGGCGATGGGGCTGGAGGCCTGGAGCCGCGGCGCGGCGCAGGTCGAGTGGGTGGAGTCCTCCAAGGCCGTGCTCCGCGATCTGCGCGCCAACGTGGCGGCCTGCGGCGTGCCCCCCGACGCGGGCCGGGTGACGGCGGCCGATGTGTTCCAGCGCCTGGCGCATCCCTGCCCGGGGAAGGGGCATGATCTGGTGCTGGCCGACCCTCCCTATCAGCAGGCCCGGGAAGAAGGCTGGCTGGAGAAGCTGGCGATTCTGCTGGCGAAGGGCGGCTGGATCAAGCCCGGGGGCGTCTGGGTGTATGAAACCGAGGGCAAGGATGCCCTGCCGGAGCTGGCGGGGTGGCGTCTCGCCCGCGACAAGCGCTACGGGTCCACCCGGCTACTGTTCTGGGTGCGCGAAGGACGCGACGAGCACAACGGGTGAAGAGCCGACAGGGGCCAATGCCGCAACTCGCGGGCGGCCCCGGGGGATCGGCGTCAGCGCGGCAGAAACGGCAAGCCTGCCGGCAGCATCATTTCGGCCAGGGCGGACAACGCCAGCGCCGTGCAGACCCACATGCTGGCCCGGATTTCCCGGAGGCGTCCGGTCAGAATTTTCAGGGCCGTCCAGCTGATGAAGCCCGCGGCAATGCCGACGCTGATGTTGAACGTCAGCGGCATGAGGATCAGCGTCAGCACCGCCGGGATCAGTTCATCCATCCGGGAGAATTCCAGGTAGCGGATGTTTTTGAACATGAAGACGCCGGCCATGACGAGGGCGGGGGCGGTGGCGAAGGCCGGCACCGCCTGGATGACCGGGGAGAGGAGAAGCGCCAGCGCAAAGCAGGCGGCCGTGACCAGGGATGCCAGTCCCGTGCGCGCGCCCGCGGAAATGCCGGTGGCGCATTCCACGTAGGTGGTCACCGTCGGCACGCCCAGAAACGATCCGACCACCGTGGCGCTGGCATCCACCTTCAGCGCGCGCTCCAGTTTCGTCATGGCCGGATCGCCGGCGAGAATGCCGCTGTCCTTGCCGCAGGCGATCATGGTGCTCAGCGAATCGAACAAATCCACGAACATCAGGGCGAAGATCGGTCCGATGAGAGCGGGGGTCCACGATCCGCGGATGTCCAGCCTGCCGGCGATTTCTCCGATGCCGGGCGGCAGGGCCATCAGGCGGGCCGGCGGCTCCACTTCCCGCAGCAGGATGCCCAGGGCGGTGACCGTCAGGATGCCGATCAGGAGGCCGCCCCGTACGCCGCGGGTTTCCAGCATGCCGCAGAGGAGGGTGCCGGCCAGTCCGAGTCCCAGCGGCGTGCTCCACGCGCCGATGGTCACCAGCGTGCCCGGGTGCGCGACAATCGCGCCCATGTTTTTCAGGCCGATGAACAGAATGAACAGTCCGATGCCGCCCGCGGTGGCCACCTGCAGCGATTCAGGGATGCCGGCGGCGATGGTGCGCCGGATGCCGATCAGTCCCAGAATCAGAAACAGCACGCCCGAGGTGAACACGGCTCCCAGCGCCACTGTCCAGGGAACCTGGCTGCCGATGCACAGCGAATAGGCGAAATAGGCGCCGAGGCCGATGCCCGGCGCCATGGCGAAGGGCACCTTGCCGTACAGGCCGACGACCAGCGTGCCGAAGATGCTGGCCAGGATGGTGGCGGTGATCAGCGCGCCTTTGGGCATGCCGATGGCCGGATCCGACAGCATCCCCGGTATCACAAAAATCACATAGGACATGGTCAGGAAGGTGGTCAGTCCGCCGACGACTTCATGGGTCAGCGTGCTGCCCGCCTGCGGGATTCCGAACCAGCGATGGAGGAAGGAGAATCGGTTGATGGGTCTCATGGGTGGGTGTTCCGTATCACAGTCGCGGCGAAATGAAAAGAGGCCGGTGAGCCGGGGGGGGGGGCGGGCG
>CAZHSS010000130.1:3718-4891 GCA_964535205.1 uncultured Verrucomicrobiota bacterium | reverse complement strand
CCACGATGGCCTTGATCATCGCCAGTTCGTCGGCGTTGAGGATGCCTTCCTCGCGGGAGATGTCGAGGACGGTTTCGAATTCCTCCTCGGAGAGGGTTTTGCCGACGGGGCGGAAGAGGTGGGCGAGGCGGCGGCTGGCGCGGTCGAGGGCGGCGCGCGGGGGGGCGAGAAGGAGTTCGGCGGCGCGCAGGACGGGGACGTAGACGCGGGCAAGGGCGGCGGTGTAGAGCAGGCCGAGGTTCTTGGGTCCGATTTCGCCGAATAGAATGAGCAGGAGGGTGATGGCGGGGATGGCGACGAGTTCGCTGTAGGCGGGGGTCCAGAGGCGGGCGAGGGCGTAGCCGACGTTGGAGAGGCTGATGTTGACGAGGGTGTTGCCGATCAGGATGGTGGAGAGCAGGCGGGTGGGCGAGGCCAGGAGCTGGCGCAGGCGCTCGCCGGTGGCGGCGTGTTTTTCGCCGATGCGGCGGAGCTGGATGGGGTCAATGGAGAAATAGACGGTTTCGGCGCTGGAGAAGAAGGCGGAGCACGCCAGCAGCAGCAGGAACAGAATGATCAGCAGGGGCGCCATTACGGGCGCCTTCCGGCGGGAGGTTCTTCGGGGTCGTTGGCTTCAGGTTTCACTTTTCGCATTCGAATCCGGGGCGTATAGTAGGCGGTCATGGTGAAAATATCCATCACAACTTCCCGGCGGACGGAATGGGTGCCGGTGACGCGGGCGATCCAGCGGGCGCTGGAGGGGCTGCCGGCGTGGGACGGCCTGCTGCAGGTGCACTCGCCGCATACCACGGCCGGGGTCACGGTGAACGAGCAGGCGGACCCGGATGTGGCGGCGGACATGGAAAAGGCCTTTGCCCGGCTGATTCCCTGGAGCGCGGGCTATGCCCATGCCGAGGGCAATTCGGCGGCGCATATCCAGACGGCGCTGGTCGGCACGTCGGCTCTGGTGCCCGTAAAGGCCGGGCGGTTGGCCATGGGCACCTGGCAGGGGATTTTTCTGTGCGAATTCGACGGTCCGCGAACCCGCGAACTCTGGCTGACGCCGGTGAAGGAGGCGTGATGAGAGGGAGACAGAGGGCAGAGGGCAGAGGGCAGAGGGCAGAGGACAGAGGCCAGAGGGCAGAGGTCAGGGGGCAGGGGGCAGGGGACAAGGGGGCAATATCAATATTCAAT
>CAZHSS010000130.1:0-3708 GCA_964535205.1 uncultured Verrucomicrobiota bacterium | reverse complement strand
GGGGGGGGGGGGGGGGGGGGGAAAGGCAGGCGTGAGTATGCGTAGGACCGGGTATTGGGCGGCGGCGGCGGGGCTGGTGCTGCTGGCGGGGTGCGGAGGCGGGCGGACGCCGGAGAAGGACTATCAGTCGGGCCTGGCGGAGCTGCGGGCCGGGCGGCTGGAGGCCGGCCTGGAGCGGATCGAATCAGCGATGGAACGGGCGCCGGGCGCGCCGTTTGCCGCCGAGGCGCACAACTGGCTGGGGCTGGCGAAACGGGAACTGGGGCGCGGGCCGGAGGCGATGAAGCACTTCGAGGCCGCCAGCGAGCTGGCGCCGGCGGCGTTTGAGCCGATCTACAATCTCGGCTGCCTGGCCCTGGAGTCGGGGGACATGTCGCGGGGCATTTCGCTGCTGCGGCGGGCGGCGGACGTGGATCCGAAGGATACCAAGGCGCTGCGGCACATCGGCGAATGGACCACGCGCAACGGGCGGTGGGACCTGGCCAAGCGGATGTACTACGAAGCGCAGAAGCGCGACGCGCAGTCGGCCGAGGCTGCGGCCGGTCTGGGGCGCATCGCCCTGCTGGAGGAGAACCTGGCGCAGGCGGAGACGTTTTTCATGCAGGCGCTGGAGATGCGCAAGGACTATCCGCCCGCGCTGTACAATCTCGGGGTGCTGCATGCGCTGATGGAGGGCCACGGGGAACAGTCGCAGGAGTATTTCCGCCAGTACCTGCTGGCGGCGCCGAAGGGCGAACGCGCGGCCGTGGCCGTGGCGCGCATCGGCGGGCAGTCGGTCGAACAAACCTCGTTCGGTCCGCCGGAACCGGCCGGGCCGAAAATGACGGCGGGCATACTCTGGGCGCAGGCGCAGGAGGCCCTGGCGTCGGGAGATGCCGCGACGGCCTATCTGCAGGCGATGCGGGCGCTGGAGCTGGCCCGCGAGGGCGGCGACGCCGACCAGGCCGGCGAAATTCTCCGGCGGGCGGTCGAGGTGTTTCCCGATCGCGTGCAGGTGCAGCTGGCGGCGGGCGAATTCCATCTGGCGCAGGGCCGGCCCCGGGAGGCGCAGGAGGCGCTGCTGAAGGCCCAGGCCATGGAACCGGAGAACCCGATGGTGCTGTTTGAACTGGCGAAGGCGTCGGCGGAACTGGAGGAGTACGACACGGCGGTGATCTCGCTGCGCAAGCTGGTGCAGCTGGAGCCGGGCAATCCGGACGCCCTGTGGACGCTGGCGGACACCTATGGCGACAAGCTGGGGATGACGGGCCGGGGCATTTCGGTTTATCGCGAGTTCGAGAGGCAGTTTCCGTCCGATTCCCGCGCGTCGGAGGTCGAGGAGCGGATCCGGGCGCTGGAGCAGGCGGCCACCCCCCTGCCGCCGCTGGAGCCTTGAATGGCGCCCAACCCGAAGGAGCCGGCATGAAGAAGAAGGATGAAGCGGGAACGGCGGCCCTGCCGATGCGGAAGGTCGGCCCGGTCCAGGTGACGGGGTCCGAGGGGGCCATGGAGGTGCGGGTGCCGCTGGCGACGTATGAGACGCCGCTATGGCCATCGGTCGAACGCGGGGCGCGGGTGACGGCGCACGCGGGGGGCATCTGCGCCACGGTATGTGACGAGGGCATGACGCGGTCGGTGCTGGTGGAGGCGCCGGATGCGGCGGGGGCGCTGGCCCTGGTGCGGTTTGTGGAGGCGCGGCGGGAGGCGCTGGCGAAGGCGGCGGCGGGTACGAGCCGGTTTGCGCGGCTGAAGGATATTCATTGCGAGGTGGTGGGGCATCTGGTGTGGATCCGCTTTGCGTTCGACACGGGCGATGCGGCGGGGCACAACATGACGACGCGGGCGGCGGATGCGCTGCTGGCGTGGATTCTGGAGCAGCGTCCGGAGTGCGCCTACGGGTCGGTGTCCGGCAACCTGTGCTGCGACAAGAAGGCGTCGGCGGTGAACGGCCTGCTGGGACGGGGCAAGCGCGTGGTGGCGGAGGCGCGGATTCCGCGCCGGCTGGTGGAGCGGTTCCTGCATACGACGCCGGAGAAGATTGCGGAGCTGAACGTGCGCAAGAACTGGATGGGGACGGTGCTGGCGGGCGGGGTGCGCAGCGCCAATGCGCATTTCGCGAACATGCTGCTGGCGTTTTACCTGGCGACGGGACAGGACGCGGCGAACATCGTCGAAGGCTCGCAGGGATTCACGATGGCGGAGGCGGAAGGGGAGGAGCTGGTGTTTTCGGTGACGCTGCCCAACCTGATCGTCGGGACCGTGGGCAATGGCAAGGGGCTGCCGTTTGTCGAAGACAACCTGCGCGAGATGGGGTGTCTGGAACCGCGCGAGCCGGGGGCCAACGCCCGGCGACTGGCGGTGATCTGCGCGGCGGCGGTGCTGTGCGGCGAGCTGTCGCTGCTGGCGGCGCAGACGAATCCGGGCGAATTGATGGCGGCGCACCTGACGCTGGAGCGCGGCGGCTAGTGGCTGAAGACCAGGTCATTCTGGTGGACGAACAGGACCGGGAGATCGGCACGCTGGAGAAAATCGCGGCGCACGAAGGGGGCGGGGTTCGCCACCGGGCGTTTTCGGTGTTTGTCGCGGATTCGCGCGGGCGCTGGCTCTTGCAGAAGCGCGCAGCCGGCAAGTATCATTTTCCCAACCTGTGGACCAACGCCTGCTGCAGCCATCCGCGGCCCGGGGAAGACACAGCCGCCGCCGCCCACCGGCGCCTGCGCGAGGAACTGGGTGTTGATTGCCCGCTGACCGAGCGGTTTCAGTTTGAGTACAAGGCCGAGTCGGCGGCCGGGGGGCTGACGGAGCACGAAGTGGACCATGTGTTCACGGGGGTGTTCGACGGCGAGGTGAAGCCGAACCCGGGCGAAGTGGGCGAGGTGCGATGGACGGCGCCGGCGGACCTGGAGCGCGAGGTACGGGAGAATCCCGGCGCGTTCACGCCGTGGTTCAAGATTGCGTTCGACCGGGTCCGGGGCCTGTTGCCGTGAGTCGTGCATAGGGGAGTGGCCTTTGAACATGGGGCAGGCTGTCCCATCTTGCGCGCCTTCGCCCGACAGGAGCGCCGGATGATCGTCCGGGAAGGCCCGGCGCAATATTTGATTATTTCGGATGCGCCGCGGGGCGGGACGCGATAGGATTTGAATCTGGACATAAGGAGCTGGACGGATGAAGACAAGCAGTTTGGACGGGCTTTGGCAGGCGGGGCGGGATTTCCTGGGGGTGCGCTATCCGGTGATGTGCGGGGCGATGACATGGATCAGCGATTCGACGCTGGTGAAGGCGGTAGGGGCGCAGGGGGGCTTCGGCTGCCTGGCGGCGGGGAACATGCCGGGGGAGGTGCTGGCGGAGGAGATCCGGCGGTGCCGCGAGGGCAGCGACAAGCCGTTTGCGGTGAATCTGGTGACGATTGCGCCGAATTTCCCGGCGCACAAGGAGGCGGTGCTGGCGTCGGAAGCGCCGATCGTGATTTTCGCGGGCAACTTCCCCAAGAGGAACGACGTGGCGCAGATGAAAGCGGCGGGCAAGAAGGTGGTATCGTTCGCCTCGACGGATTCGATTGCGGAGCAGATGGTGCGGTTCGGGGTGGATGCGCTGATTCTGGAGGGCAGCGAGGCGGGGGGGCACATCGGGCATGTGTCGCTGATGATCCTGCTGCAGCAGGTGCTGTTCAAGAATCCGGGGGTGCCGGTATTCGTGGCGGGGGGGATTGCGACCGGGCGGATGATGGCG
>CAZHSS010000129.1:3796-4901 GCA_964535205.1 uncultured Verrucomicrobiota bacterium | reverse complement strand
ACTGCCCGTTCGGAATCGGCCCGTTGCGCGGCGCCAGCCGGAAAAGGTCCGCGGCATTGGCCCAGGACATCTGGTGAATCCGGAAATTGTGCGTCACGTAGTACGGATCGTCCCAGTCGAGGAATTTGCCCGGAAGCGACGGCAGCAGCGGCACCACCGCCAGCAGCAGCAGCCCCGCCAGCGCCAGCCGGAACACCCGGCGCCGATGCGACATCGTGCGCGCCTCGGCCGGGTTCAAGCTGTTGGCGTTCGTGACCATCGTGTTATCCCAAAGAGGTCAGTCCTGGCATTGTCGCATTCCGATCGTCCAAATGGGTCCGGTCCGATCCGCCGGACGAATCCACCACGGATCCCGACTCTCTGCGAGGTCGGGACGAATACACACGGATTTGAAGCTCCGTGCCCCTCTGTGCCCTCTGTGGTTCAAATCCCGATCCGAACAGCCCATCTCTCACAGAGCCACGGAGGGCACAGGGGGAAGTAAACTTTGCGCCCTTCGCGCTCCATGCCTTCGGCTTGGCAAGCTTTGCGAGAGAAATGCTTTCCTTGGCGAATCTCTGTGTCCTCTGTGGTTCAAATCCTGCCCGGTCAACGCCCGGGCCTACAGATTCCGACCCTGTAGGCCACCGCGTCGAGGTGGCGATTGGAAAAGGGGTCAGTCCTATGATTTGATGTTTTCTCGGCCTTGCTGTAGGTGCGCTCGCTGAGCGCGCCCGATCGAACACCCCGCGCCCACCGGGCGCAGCTACAGGAACAGCCCGGTCAACGCCCGGGCCTACAGCGAATCCCGATCCGAACAGCCGTCTCTCGCCAAGACGCGAAGCCGCCAAGGGGTTCGATCCCGGCCTTTGCGCCCTTTGCGCCTTTGCGAGAGCCATGCTTTCCTCGGTGAATCTCTGTGTTCTCTGTGGTTCAAATCCCGATCCGGGCAGCCGCCTCTCGCCAAGCTTGCCAAGCCGCAGGCATGGGACGCCAAGTCCGCCAAGGGATCCGGACAGCCCGTCTCTCACAGAGCCACAGAGCCCACAAAGGTCCGTTCCCGCCCGGTCGGCGCCCGGGCCTACAGGAAATCCATTCGCGTGATTCGCGTGACCACGCCTGCCGC
>CAZHSS010000129.1:0-3786 GCA_964535205.1 uncultured Verrucomicrobiota bacterium | reverse complement strand
GCAGGTTCGTAGTTTGGGCTGTTGGCTTGCGGTTCATCTCTGTGAAACTCTGTGTCCTCTGTGGTTCAAATCCCGATCCAAACAGCCGGTTCACGCCAAGACGCGAAGGCGCCAAGGATGGGTATGCCCCATTCGTGAAATTCGTGCCATTCGTAGTTGCGGCTGTTGGGTTGCGGTTCACGGTCCGCCTCATTCCGTCACCAGTTTGACCCGGAACGTGCTGGACGAGCTGTCTTCCACATCCACCCACACATCGATCCGGTACTCGCCTTCGCCCGCGACCACTTCCCGGACCAGTTCAAAGGCGTACGGTTCGCCGGTTTCCGGATCGATCGCCGTCAGCTGGGGCACATGCTCCAGGCGGTATTTCTTCCCGGGCACGGACTGCCAGCTGACCCTCACCGGATTGTCCAACTCCACGCCCGCTGCCGCCAGGACCGCGGGATCCGTCTCCCGCCGCACCAGCCGGAAACTCAGGTTCGAATCCGGATCGTCCGGGGCCGTCCCCGCCAGCCATTCGTGCAGATCGCTCATCCCGTCGCCGTCATAGTCCGGCGTCGGCCGGTCATCGATCCCCAGCAGGCTTTCCCAGGAGTTTTCCAGCCCGTCAACGTCATCATCTTGCCAATCCATCGGACGGGCCGGGCCGAACTCCAGCACCAGCGAGTTGCGGGCACTGCCGGGGATGTCCACCAGCTGAGAATCCGCATAGAACGTCGCTTCCTGAGCCGTGGGGGCGTTGTACACGCGGGCAAACACCTTTTTGCCCGTTGCCGGCCGTTCGAAAACAGGCAGACAGAACAACCCCGAATCCGTGCCCGCGGCATTCAACCCCACGCTGCCGGAAGACAACACGGGATTGTAGGGATGCCAGGCGCCGTTGGTATTCGGCCGGATAAGAACGCCGGTCGTCGCCTCGTGAAACGTCACCAGGGATTGTTCAGATCGCAAATGGGTACCCGGCAACGGCCGGCCGTAGGGATCCTTTACCGGCTCCAGGTTGCCCACGTACAGCGGTGCCGCGATCCCCTCCACGGTGGTGATTTCCTGGGAATGGCCCTCTGTTCCGCCCAGCAATAGTCCTCCCGCCCACACCATCCAAATGCCCAAGGTGTGCAACCCGATTCTGGCGCGTGTGTTGTTCATCGCTGGCCGCTCCTCCGTACCCCACCGCAGACTCCTCCTGCATTTGAATTGTGTTTGGCGGAATCCACTAGGTATACGCTTATTCAAATATACCGAGACTCCGGAATAAATAGTGTTAAAATACCGTTAAATTATGGCATGGTACTCTCCGCCCCCCGAAAAGCATTAACCTTAATTTTATCGTCTATTATTAGACATTTAAGGCGTTCTTCCCCATCTGATCCCACCAATGTCCCGGAAGAAGACATGACTAAAATGGATCGTCTTCTTATCCAGAGATTGTCACATCAAGAAGCCGACCCAAATGCATATATCCTAAAATAAAAGGAAGGGTCTTTAGGAAAACACCCCGAGCGTTTTTCCCATTATTCACTTGTCCTGCAGGACATTGTGATTCAATCGGCGATTGCGGAAATCTTGGTTCCGCTTTCCCCATGCAAGGCGTCATAAGACCCCCGCGCCCCCCCTTTGCCGATCTTAATCGTCTTGGCGATCGGATTCCGCTTTCTCGCTCACAAAGCGGACGTCTTCCTTGATGCGCTCGCGGGCCGTGGATTCCAGCCGCTTCCAGCAAACGGATTTCCTGCCCAGGGCACGCAAGGCGGACACTTCCGGCTGGAAATCCCCCAACGCGGCCGGTTCATGCCGGGCGACCCGCGACAGCAGCACGCTTAACACGATCAGGCCGTCCTGTCCCCCGCCCTGCACTTCCCGACGGAATTCCACCAGACACCGGGATGTCGCCTGTCCGATGGTGTAGCCCTCTTCCCGGAGGGTCTCGTAGAACATCTCCACCACCGCGCAACGGAGTTCATAATAGCTGGATTGCATGGATTCACCCTACCGTTCCGCCGCCCGGGATTCAAGACGCATCGGCCGCATGCGGCACTTTTTGGCGCGCACCCGGCAGGCGGCGGTTGGCCCTGTTCACCGCCCCTCCCCCGCTTTCCGTCATTTCACCTTGTACAGCACCTGCACCGCCACGTTGGTGTATTCCGCCATGAACTGCTTGAATACATTCCAGCAGCTCGCGCAGGGCGGCAGGTCCGTATACAGCTTCAGCCGGCCTTTCACCGACGTGTCCGGCAGCCGGGACACCAGATCCTCGAGAATCTTGTATTCTGTATCCACCGTCCGCTGCCAGCAGTTCGGCCCGTCCACAATGTCGTTCTGGTTGACGCACAGGGTGTAGAAGCGGCCTTTTTCGGGCCTGACGGAGATGCCCGCCAGCTTTTGGGCTTCCTGCGAGGAAAAATCGTCCAGACTCTGAATCCCGCTGTGGGCGAAGTATTCTGTCTTGTCCAGTCCGTCTATTTTGGCCACCGCCCAGGCGAAATTGAACCGTTCGCGGTACTGCGGCGGAAGTTTGCTCCGGGTGAACTCGATCCGCGCCAGTACGTTGGAATCCCAGCGCACGACCACGCGCCGCATGGCCGGCTGACGCACCCCCGGCACCGGATCATAGGCGTCCTCCGCCGGCTTGGCCTGGGCGACACCCGCCAGCAAAAGGCCGATCAGCAGTCCCATCGTTTGAATCTTAAGTCGTTTCTTCATTGTGTTGTTGTCCTTTTCTGTGGCGGGGCTCGCCCGGCCGTCACCCGGAGGGGAGAAGCTCATGGCCAGTTGTAGAGCACTTCGATTTCGATGTTGGTGTAGATCGCCAGAAATTGTTTCATCACGCCCCAGCAGCTCCGACACGGTTCCAGTTCGGTGAACAGCAGGATGCGGCCTTCCACCGACGGATCCGGCAGCCTTGACGCGATGTCCTCCATGATCTTGTATTCGGTGTCGAACCACCGGGGAATCGCATTGGGTCCGCCGATGTTGCCCTGGTAATCCACCATCAGGGTCTCAAAGCGCGCGGTTTTCGGGTCGGGTTTCGGCGAAATGCCGGATATCTTCTTGGCCGCCCGCGAGGACAGGCTGTCCAGGCTCTGGATACGGCTGTGGGCATAGTATTCTTTCTTCCGCAGCCCGGGAATGTCCGCCCGCGCCCAGGCAAAATTGTTCTGCCGGCGCAGTTCGCGGGGCAGGCGGTTGCGATAATAGTAAATGCGCTCGCGGGCCTCGCCGTCCTGTTTCCAGTCGATCTTTCGCAATGCCGGCTCGCGCTCCGCCGGCGCCCCCGTCTCCGCCACGCCGCTCCAGGCCCCGGACGCCACAACCGCCGCCAGACAGCAGGCCGACAGGCGCCCTCTCCCAAAAGCCCTGCGTCTGAACTGCCATGCCATTCGCGCCATTTGAGTACCCTACCAGACTCCTGAACCCCACCCAAGAAAAGTTTTCCCGGATCAGGATCCCGGCCCGGGGAAAATGCTCTTGCCGTTGCGCGAGGCCGGGATCCCTCGGCGGCAGGACACGCCCCTTCGACTCCGGCGCTATGCGCCTCCACTCAACAGAACCGGACAGATGTCACTCCCCTCAGCCTCCCTCCCCTTAAAACGCTCCCCCTCCCCCCTCTCCAAATCCTGTCCTTCCGAGAAATCCGTAGCGCACGACTTTCCAACCGTCCCGCCTCCCGACCTCGGACCTCGGACCTCCGACCTCGGCTCCCCCCCCCCACTCATTCTTCATTCTCAATTCCTAATTCATAATTTTTCATTCCTAATTGCCCCACCCCCGTCCCCGTGATACAGTGTC
>CAZHSS010000128.1:4717-4923 GCA_964535205.1 uncultured Verrucomicrobiota bacterium | reverse complement strand
CCGGCGCGGTCGAAGGCATGAAGCTCTATATCGAGGAAAGCAAGGGCAGCCCGAGCCCGAACCTGGCCCAGGCGATGTTTGCGCTGGGCGATTCCTACCGGCAGACCGGCGACCTGCCCAACGCCGTCCGCCAGTTCAATGCCCTCGTCGCCGCCCTCTCTCCGGAAGGCAATCCCTACGGCCGCAGCGCCGAGGAACTCGAGCGC
>CAZHSS010000128.1:0-4674 GCA_964535205.1 uncultured Verrucomicrobiota bacterium | reverse complement strand
TGAGCCGCCTGCCCAGCGACGCCACCCGCAAGGCCGCCGTCGCCAAGCTCGACGAATTCCTCCAGTACCACCCGCAGTCCGCCCTGGCGCCGAAGGCCCTGAACCTCAAGGGGTCGCTCCAGATGGCCCTGAAGGATCCCGGGGCCAACGCGACGTTCGCCCGGCTGGCGCAGGAGTACCCGGACACGGATGAAGGCAAGAACGCGCAGTACGCGCGCATCAACGGGGCGCTGGAACTCGAACAGTTCGACCAGGCCCGGGAGGCGCTGGGCGCGATGCTGGCCAGCCCCGGCAGCTATTCCGAAGGCGAATTCGTGCGCGTGGGCCAGGCCATGCTGGACAAGGAACAGTGGACCGAAGCCGAGCAGGCTTTCAGCCAGGTGGTGGGCAAGACCGACGACCGCGCCCTGCTGGAACGCGCCCTCTACGGCATCGGCGCCGCCCGCTATGAACTGGGCCAGTATGCCGGCGCCGTGGAATCGCTCGACGACCTGATGCGGCGCTGGCCCAACTCCGCGCTGTTCTATCCGGCCAAGTTCAAGCTGGCCAGCGCCAACATGAAGCTCAACAAGCTCGCCGCCGCCAAGGTGGCCATCGGCGACATCTTCAAGTACGCGCGCGAGCCGGAAGTGGTCAACGACACCAGCCTGCTCTACGCCGAGGTGCTCAAGGCCGAAGGCGACCAGACCGGCGCGCTGGCCGCCTACAAGCGCCTGGAGTATTTCGGCGGCGGCAAGACCGAAAAGGCCCGCAAGCAGATCGAAACCGCCATTCTCGAAGGCTTGGCGCTGGCCGACGAGATGGGCCGCCACGCCGAGGTGATCGAAAGCGCGGACCGCTATCTGGAACTGTATCCCACCAGCCCCAAGGTGGGCGACATCCGCCAGAAGCGGACCGCGGCCACCCTGAAGCTGGCGGCCGAGGTGGCGCCGACCGCGCCGGAGCAGGCCGCCCCGGCCCCGTAGGAATGTAGACAAGGGAGAAGAACAGCCATGATGACGAAACAGACACTTGCTTGGATCGGGTTGGCGGCGGCTCTGGCCGTCGGCGAGGCCTTTGCGGCTCCCTATGTCGTGCTGAAGAACGGCCGGCGCGTGGATGGCACGGCAATCCGCGCCCTCCAGAACGGCGACATCAACCTGACGACCCTCAAAGGCATCCAGACCTTTCCCAAAGGCAGCTACGTGCAGGCGGTGGCCGACAAGCCGGCCGAATACGACCGGGCCGTGGCCGCTCTGCGGGCCGGCAAGCACGACGACGCGATCAAGCTGCTGGGCAAGATCATCACGGACTACCGGCTCCTGAACTGGGACATCGAGGCGTCGAAGCTCCTGCCGCAGGCGCTGCTGGCCAAGGGCGACGCCGAGGGGGCGGTGGCGGCCTACAACAAGCTGTTCGCGCTGGCCCCCGACCTGAAAAAGACGAATGCGGACGCCGCCTGGGGCATGCGCCAGGCCATGCTGGCCGCCAAGCAGTACCCTGCGCTGGTCCGCGAACTGGATGCCGTGGCCGCTGCCGGCAGCCGGCCGGATGCCGCCCGGGCCCAGATCATGCGCGGCGACATTCAGGTGGCCCAGAACAACCTGGAACAGGCCGCGCTGGACTTCCTGCGCACCGCCATCCTGTTTCTCGATGTCAAGGACCCGGCCATCCAGGGCGAAGCCCATCTCAAGGCCGCCCAGGCGCTGGAGGCCCTGCGCGATCCGCGCGCCAAGGACCTGTACCGGCGGCTGGTGGAGAAGTTTCCGTCCGCGCCCCAGGCCGCGCAGGCCCGGGCCAAGCTGTAACCCCGAACCGATGTAGAAAACGAGCAAGGAGAAAACGACATGTCCAAGAAATCTCTAGTGGTGATTTGGATGGTGGTGTTGGCCGCCCTGGTGCTGCTGCCGGCGGCCGGCTGGGCCCAGGAAATGGTCATGGATGAGGCCGTGGCGGCCGACGCCGCGGCAGACGACGGCGGCGGCATGGGCCTGTGGTCCATCATCGCCGGGTCCGGATGGCTGGGCATCATTCTGTGGACGGCCCTGCTGGGCTGCTCCGTGGCGGCGGCCTGGCTGGCCATTGACTTCTCCATCACCGTGAATCCCAAGAAGATCATTCCCGATTCGCTGGTCAACGACGTGCGCGAGGCGATGGAGCAGGGCGACGTGATGAAGGCCATGCAGCGCTGCGAGCAGGAGCCGGGCGTCCTTAGCTCCATCCTGATGGCGGGCTTCCGCAACGTGAAGGAAGGCTTCGAAGTCATTCAGGAACAGGTCGCCTCCGCCGCCGATCTCGAAAGCGAAAAGCTGATGCAGCGCGTGTCCTATCTGAACATGTGCGGCAGCATCGCCCCGATGCTCGGGCTGCTCGGTACCGTCCAGGGCATGATCGCGGCGTTCGCCAACCTCGCCACGAGCCAGGCCGGCGCCGCCCAGCAGTCCCTGCTGGCCATGAACATCGCCCAGGCCCTCTGGACCACCGCCGCCGGTCTGTGCATCGCCATCCCCGCGGTGTCGTTCTACACCTACTTCAAGAACCGGCTCTCCCGCATCATCCTGAGCATGGAAGGGCTGACGATGGACCTGATCAAGGCCCTGCGCAACGTGGAAGTCGTGGAGGAATAGGCCCCCGAGGCCGGCCGGGAGGCGCCCATGAAAAAGAACCATCCGGATGCCCAGCTGGATATGACGCCGATGATCGACGTCGTGTTCCAGCTGATCATCTTTTTCATCACCACCGTGGACATGGACCAGAAGGCCCTGCAAACCCAGGTGCGCATGGCCATGTCCCCCCACGGCCCGGTCGAGGAGGTCAAGGATCCCCGCACCGTGGTCGTGGACGTGGACAGCGAGGGAATCATCTCCGTCATGCACACCCGCCTGAGCGAGGCGCAGCTGAAGACGGTCCTGTACAACGCGGTGCAGGCGTCGGGCCAGAGCACGCCGCTGGTCATCCGCGGCGACACCCTGACCAAGCATGAACAGATCAAGCGCGTGATGGACATCGCCGGCAGCGTGGGCCTGTGGAAGATCCGCTTCGCCGCGCTCAAGGAAAAGGCGTCCTAGCCCAGGAGAGGAGTTTCCCATGGCCCGAAAACGCAAACGCCCGGAAGGCGCGCCGCCCGAGCTGTCCATGACGCCGATGATTGACGTCGTGTTCCAGCTGCTGATCTACTTCATCGTGACGATCAAGCCGATTGATGTCATCACCAACCTCGACGTGTTCCGGCCGGCGCCCGACAAGGATAAGAAAGAAGACGCGCCGGAGCCCCAGATGGTGCGCATCGGCGTCTATCAGGACGGGTATTCGATCAACGACAATCCGGTCAGCGACGAGGCCCTGGAGAAGGCCCTGGGCCGGCTGGCGGCGGTGGACGCCAGCCAGACGATCATGATCACGGTGTCGGCGGTGGCGGAGCACGGCAAGCTGATCAAGGCGCTGGACCTGTGCGCCAAGAACGGACTGAGGAGCCTCTCGGTGGTCAGCGCATCGAACTAGCTTGTGAACGGAGATCCCCATGGATGCATCACTCAGATCGCTGCATAAAAACATTTTCGAATGGCTGGCCGGTCCGACCGGGTCCGTCATCATCCACGTCGCCCTGATCCTGGCGGCGCTGTTTCTGGTCAAGCTGGCCACGAAGGAGGAGCCGACCGAAATCGAGGTCAAGGTGATCGAAGTGGACGAGCAGCAGCTCGATGATCTGCTGGAGGATCTGAAGCCCCCCGAGGAGCTGCCGGATCTGGTCGAAACCATCACGCCGCCGGACGTGGACATGGACATGACCCCGCCGCCCGACGTGCAGGATTTTGCGGCGGCGCCCGTCATGGACACGGTGACGGAACTGGACATCGCGTCGGACGCCCTCAGCCCGATCATCATGAAGAACCTCTCGCCGGGCAACATGAAGAACCGCAGCGGGGCGGGGCGCCAGGCGGCCATCGGCGCCTACGGCGGCAAGTGGGGGCAGTACGCCGAGGCCGCGGTGCTGCGCGCCCTGGAGTGGCTGCGCATCAACCAGAATCCCGACGGCTCGTGGGGCACCGTTTCCCCGGACAAGGAAGGCTACACCGGCCTGGCCCTGCTGACCTATCTGGCCCACGGCGAAACCACGGCATCGGAGAAATACGGCGAAACGGTCGAAAAGGCCATCCGCTACCTGATCTCGCGCCAGAACGACAAAGGGGGCTTCATCGCGCCGCCGTTCACCGGCGCCCCCAAGTGCTATGCCCACGCCATTGCCACCTACGGCATCAGCGAGGCCTACGGCATGACGCGCATCCCGTCCATCAAGCCGGTCATGGAAAAGGCCGTGCAGGTGCTGCTGGACGCCCAGAAGCACTACGATCACGGCGGCTGGCAGATGTATGCGTATGACGGCTCCAAGGGCTACGGGCAGTGGGATATCTCCCTGGCCGCGTTCTGCGCCCAGGCCCTCAAGGCCGCCTACATCGCCGGCGCGGAGAACCCCGGCCTCAAGGACGGCATGGACAAGGCCGCCCGGTTCATCATGAGCAAGCAGAAGGAAGACGGCAGTTTCCCGTATTCCAATTCCAATCCCGGCCGCCAGCCCAACATCACCGGCGCCGCCGTCCTCTCCCTGCAGCTGCTGGGATACGGCAGCGAGGCCGCCACCCGCCAGGGGCTGCAATTCCTGCGCGACGCCGATGCCAGCTGGTCGCGCCCGCCCCA
>CAZHSS010000127.1:3984-5014 GCA_964535205.1 uncultured Verrucomicrobiota bacterium | reverse complement strand
GGGCTTTTTTGCCGCCGCGGGCGGCGGGGGGCACGTCGAGGGCCGCCGCGGAACGGGCGGCCAGGAGGGACTGGACGTGAAAGCCGTCGGTGCAGGCGCGGATGCCGGCGAGTTTGATGCGCGCTTCGGTGACGGCTTTTTCCCGGGCGTTGAGAAGCTGCCGGCGCAGGGCCTGGTTGTCGAGCTCGAGATCGGCATCGGCCAGGGGTTCGAGCAGGCTGTGCAGGAGCTGATCTTCGAAGTAGCCGGCGGCTTTTTGAAGGCGTTCGCGGAGGGCGGGATGCGTTTCGGCGTCGGGATGGCCGGCAAGGAGGCGGTCGATCTGGGCCAGGAATTTTTCGCCGACGGCGAGGAGGTCGTCGCGGGCGGTGTCGTGCAGGCGGCCGAAGAGTTCGACGAGGCCGGGCAGGACGCTGCCGCGGTTGAGGTCGGCGAGTTCGAGCAGGGCGTTGAGGTGGTAGCGCAGGCGGTGGAAGCTGAACAGGTCGGCCAGGAGTTCGCGCTGGTAGGTCAGGCGGTCGAGTTCGAGGCGGTCGTCGTCGGGTTGGCGGCCGGCCATTTGGCGGATGTAGTCGGCGACAGCGGGATCGGCGATGATGCTGCGCGGGCGCAGGGGGGTGCGCAGGACGAGGCCGTCGAGGGTCTTGCAGCGGGAGAGGGCGACATAGACCTGCCCGTGGGCGAAGGAGGCGTCGGCCTCGATGATGGCGCGCTCGAACGTGAGCCCCTGGCTCTTGTGGATGGTGATGGCCCAGGCGAGCTTGAGCGGGATCTGCCGAAAGGTGCCTTCGATGGTTTCGGCGATGCGGTTGGTGGCGGGATCAATGGCGTATTTGACATTGTCCCACGGCATGGGTTCGACGGTGATGTCTTCCGGATCGTCCGGGCAGCGGACGCGGACGGACGCGCCGTTGATGGCGGTGACGCGCCCGATCTTGCCGTTGAAGAAGAGTTTTTCCACCGAGAGGTCGTTTTTGACGAACAGGACCTGCGCGCCGACCTTGAGCTCGATCTGCGGGTCCACGGGATA
>CAZHSS010000127.1:0-3974 GCA_964535205.1 uncultured Verrucomicrobiota bacterium | reverse complement strand
GGCGTCAAAGCGGACGGCGGGGGCGTCGAGGGCGCGGAGCCTGGCCTGGTTCAACCGCTCGGCCTGCCGGTTGTGGGTGCACAGGGTGATGTAGCCTTCGGCGTCGGCGGGCGAGAAATCCGGAAGGTGGCGCCGGTTGAGTTCGGCGAGGGCGGCGGGGGTAAGGCAATTGTCGCGCACCAGGTTGAGCAGGTCGAGAAACCGCCCGTCCTGCTGGCGATAGACTTGAGTGAGCTCGATACAGGCGTAGTCGGTTTCGCGGAGGGCACGGCTGCCGAAGAAGTAGGGCGTGTCGTAGTGGTCCTTGAGCAGGTCCCACTCGCTGTCCTTCACCACGGGCGATAGCTGCTGCAGGTCGCCGATCATCAGGAGCTGGACGCCGCCGAACGGCTTGCGGCGGTCGCGGAAGCGGCGCAGAACGCCGTCCACGGCGTCGAGGAGATCGGCGCGCACCATGCTGATTTCGTCAATCACCAGCAGGTCCATGCCGCGGATCATGGCGATCTTGTCGCGGGAGAAGCGGAAATGCGGCGGCTCGGTTTCGCGGCCGGCGAGCGGCCCGAAGGGGAGCTGGAAGAAGGAATGAAGGGTGACGCCGCCGGCGTTGATGGCGGCCACGCCGGTGGGGGCGGCAACGACCATCTGCTTGGGCAGGCGGTCCCGCAGCGAGCGCAGGAAGGTGGTCTTGCCCGTGCCGGCCTTGCCGGTCAGGAACAGGTGGCGGCTGGTGAGGCGGAGGTGGTCGAAGGCCCGCTCCAGCGCCGGATTGGATGAGTCGTCCGTTGCCATGATGGAAGCATGCCGGATCGGCGGCCGGATTGCAATGCTGAACCGGTGTTCAGGTATTTTGCCCCGGATTGACCGGATGGACAGCCGGCAGGCTATTTTTCTTCGCGGTTGGCGCGGAATTCAACGCGGGAGAGGATGCGCAGCTGGGTGAGGGTGAAGCCGACCAGCAGGCAGCCGAGCATCCAGGCGGCGGCGGTGGCGGGGCCGAGGCGCAGGAAAATGAAGGCCTTGTAGAAAATGTGCAGGCCGGCGACCTCGGTGCGCGCGCCGCCGGCGGTCATGGCCAGGATGTTGGCCTCGGCCTGCCACGAGGCGATGAACACGCCGACGAAATTAATGATCAGCAGAGGCCGCAGGGTCGGGACGACCACGAACAGAATCTTGTCGGTGAAGGACGCGCCGTCGAGGTCGGCGGCTTCATAGAGATCGTCGGGAATGCCCTTGAGGGCGGCGAGATAGATGAGGCAGCCGGGCCCCATGCCGGCCCAGAGTATCGGCAGCACGCAGGAAAACAGCGCGGTGCGCGAATCGTCGAGCCAGCGGACGGGCTCGGGAAGCGTGGTGAAAAGCAGTTTATACATATTGCAATATGTATACATATTGCAATAACTATAGGTTTCCGCGGCGCGGAAAATTTCGCGGAGGGGGCCGAGGGGGGCGGCGGCGAGCAGCAGGCCGGCGGCGAGGACGAAGAGCGCGGGTTTCCAGAGATGGTGATGCAGCAGGCGTCGGGCGAGATGGATCGTCAGCGCGGCGGCGGCCAGGGACAGCAGCAGCCAGCCGGCGGCGGGGATCTGCATGACCAGGCGGTTCATCAGGCCGGCTTCGGACGGCTCGTAGAAGGTCTTCCACAGCAGGATGACGACGAGTCCGGTGATGGTGGCGGGCAGATAGAAGATCAGCCGGAAGAGGATTTTTCCGCGCGGGACTTCCTGGAGGAGGATGGCGAGTCCGACGGGCGGCAGGAAAGTCAAGGCGATGACGAGGAAGGAGTAGCGGGCGGACGTCAGCAGCGCCTGCCACCAGTCGGCATCCCAGAGGAGATTGGCGAAGTTGTCGAGAAAGACCCAGGCGGAGTCGCCGAAGATGCGGTAGTCGTAGAACGCCATCGCCGCGCCGCGGACGAGGGGAACATAGCCCCAGACCAGGATGGTCGCCGCCGCCGGGAACAGCAGCAGCAGCACCGGCCAGAATCGGCGAAGGCGGTTTATTAATTTATAGGACCGACCCCTTGTCGGCCAGAAGCGGCGGAGGCGGTTTATTAATTTATAGGACCGACCCCTTGCGTGAATTACGAGATTACGGGACTGACCCCTTCCCCCGGGCAGGAAGATGCGCACCATGCGGTGCAGGGCGAAGACGACGGTGGCGGCGAGCAGCGCGAGGAGGCCGGCGGCCGCGGCGCGGCGCCGGGCGAGCTCCCGGGGCTCGACGATCCCCAGCATGTCGGCGTCGGCCTTGCGCCGGGCGTCCTTGAGCAAATCCAGGAGTTGGGCGCGGCGGGTTCCGGTGTCGTCGGCGAGGCGTCCGGCGAGGGCGAGTTCCTCGGCGCGCCGGATGGGGACGGTGAGAATGTCGTAGATGACGTTGGCGTTGCGTCCGTAGGGCTCGGGGCGGCTGTCGGCGAGCGCGATGGGCAGGCAGTCGCGCCATTCGGCGGGGATGGTGGAGGCGATGGAGTCGTAGCCGTGCTCGCGCAGGGTGTCGGGGGGAAGGAAGCGGCCGAAGCCGCCTTCGACGAGATGCCGGACGCGGATGGCGGCGGCTTCGGGGGAGTTCTGGAAGCGGATGTATTCCCAGGCGGCGTCGCGGACGAGCGGGTTGGTGACGCCGGCGAAGAGGCCCATCATGCGCGAATTGATTTCGGTGCCGCGTCCGGCGGGGCCGAGGGGCAGCGGGACGATGCCGGTGAGGTCAGGGTTGAGGTTGGCGAAGACTTTCTGGTCAATGTAGGAAAAGATCATGCCGAGCTGTCCGCGGCGCCACTTGGTGGAGATGTCGGCGGTGTCCTTGAGGGCGTAGCCGCGGCGCGGCCGTCCGGCGGCGTCGGTCCAGGGCTCGGAGGTGAGGCGGACGTAGAAGTCGAGGGCTTCGGCGGCGGCGGGGGTGTCGAAGACAGCGCGCCAGCGGTTGTCGGATTCGTCGAAGACGAGGGCGTCGGCGCCGGCGCCCCAGAGGAAGGGCATCCAGAGGTAGGACTCGTGCTTGCCGCGGGACAGGCCGAGGGCGTAGATGCCGCGGCCGGGATCGGCGATGTTCCGGCAGGCCTGGTAGAAGTCATCCCAGGTCCAGTCGGGGGTGGGGGCGGGGACGCCGGCGGCCTCGAAGAGATCGCGGCGGTACAGAACGACGCGTCCGAGCGGCGGGCCGCCGGGCATGGCCCAGACGCGCAAGTGGCCGTCGGGGCCGGGGCGGCGGACGACGGGTTCGATCTTGGGGTGGATGCGGCGGGCGAGTTCCCCGGGGGAGAGCGCGGAGACGTAGCGGTCTTCGGGAAGGTCGAGGGGATGGAGAAAGCCCTGGGAGATATAGGTGTCGGATTGGCGGAAATTGACGTAGAGGACATCGGGGGCGACGTTGCCGGCGATGGCCAGCAGAGTGCTTTCGACGCCTTCGACCTGGATGCCGGAAAAGCGGTGGAGGCGGAGGGAGAGGCGCGACAGGTCGAGGCGGCCGTAGCGCCCGGGGGCGGCGGCCTGGCGGTCGCGGAGGAGGGCGGGGGCGGCGGCGAGGAAGGCGCGCTGAACGGCGAGTTCGGCGCGGGTGGCGGGGTCGGTGCGCGACGGGTCGGGCAGATCGAAGAGGGTAACGTTCAGGACCGGGCCGTCGGGCGTCTGGTCGAGCCAGCCGGCGCGGGCGGCGGGCAGGGCCAAGGCGGCCAGGAGAAGGGCGGCGGCGAGAGCGGCGGGGGGGAGGCCGAGGCAAGGGAGAAAGGATTTCTTCCAAGGTTTGGCGGTGCGAAAACCAACCGGTGTCTTTTCCGCGCTGTCGCGTCGAGGACGACCACTCGCGGACACGAGTCTAGCTCGGGTCGTCCGCAACGCGCCATCATCGGAAAATCCAACGGTTATTTTCGCAATCGATCCCGCCAACCCCCGGAAGAAATCCTTTGCAACCACGTCCTGCGGACAGCGGACAGCGGGATAAACAGCAGAATAGCGGGCGGGATGCGGATTTTCCACGGT
>CAZHSS010000126.1:0-5018 GCA_964535205.1 uncultured Verrucomicrobiota bacterium | reverse complement strand
TCCCGAGCGGACTTGTCCGCCGAAGCCTTGCGCGAAGGCGGAGTCGAGGGATCTCAGCCGGGTCCCGCAGGTTGGCCGTTGGGGTGGGACCCAGGGCCAACGCATCTACATCTTCCGATCCATTCAAGGCAAAGGGCGCAAGCGGCGCGAGAGGAGCGCAAACGCCGAACCCTTTCAGCTAAAATTCAATCGAACTGAGGCGCTTGCAAAACTCTGTTTTGCCAGAGGCTCACATCTGCAAGGCTCCATAAGAGGGTCTGCTGTGCCTATATTCTCAACTTGGGAGGCGTCTTCACAAAACCTAAAATATTGGGGTGCTGAGTTCAGATCGCGTGAAGCATGGACGATCCAGGGTGGAAACGCCACGAAGGCGCTTCAAACCGGAATCTATTACGGCAAACAATTGACAAATAAATGCACCCCGATCTGGTTTTTGGCCTTGCAAGGCTCTCGGGCTGGCGTATGGTTACAGTTGATTGAGAGTCGAAACATCTCGACAATCGCCAGGCAAATGAAGACAGCCAGAGGCATGCGAAGTATTCACGGGGCGGGCACCGGCCGTTGGGCCGCCATGCTGGCCGCTCTGTTGCTGGCTTTGCTGGCATTGCCCGCCCAAGCGTTGCTGGTGACGATCAATCTGGGATGGGGATACAATCAGGATGCAGGTGGGAACAGTCTGGATCCGTATAATCTGCAGTTGGGGTCGATCATTCAGGTGGTCATGTTTGATTCGTCCGCCTATGACGAACCGGGAACGGATGCCGATGATAATTTCCAGATTCTCGGCAACAACCCGGCCAATCCGGACGGACTGCCCGATCCAACGGTGTATGATCCCACCACGACCCCCATTGGGCATGTCATTGCCTATTCCGGAGAAATTCGGCAGGCAGAGTATCTGGATGGCAACGGCAACGTCTGGTGGAACGTGTACGTGGAGTTCACCATAGTCGGTCCCTATGATGCGTTATATCTGCGTGTATTTGAAATGACCGAGTTTCCCCTAGGGGGGAGTCTGGCCAGTTACTGGGGGTTGAGCGATGTGGTCTACGGGACCAATCTGATCGGCACGTGGCCGGTTGGCATTGTGGATGAGGTGGAAGCGCCCAATCTGAACTACTTCGAAGTGATTCCGGAGCCAGGGGTGATGGCCCTGATGGCCCTGGGGGGCGTTGGACTGCTGGCGGGAGCGAGACGAGGCAGGAGCAGGCGAGGAAAAGAGCGTTTTCGGATTTGATTCTGTTTTTTTTGCGGGCCGGCAGTAGAGCGTTGCAGTCGCACGGAACCGGGGGGGGAGGAGAGGCACAATGAGACGGACATTCAAATGCGGACATGCCTGGCGATTCCGCAGGCGCCTTATTCCGGGATGCGGCTTGGCCGTACTGGTGATGGTCATCGCGGTTTCCGTGCAGGCCCAGGAGCCTGTGCTGGTGGTGGGCAATGCCATGGCGGTCAACGATCCCCTGGGGCGGCCGTTCCGAGGGAACAATGGGTCCCCGGAGCTTTCCGCCCGGGTGGAAATCCGGGCGACCTTCGGTGGGGCCATTTTGTCGCCGACCAATGAAGAGGCGCAGCTCGATTTTTTCAATCCCCTGATGCGGGTTTCCTACATCGGTCACGACGTGCCGATTGTGGACTCCGGATTGTTTTCGGAGACGTTTGCTTCGAACGAGTTGCACTCGGCCACGTCCTACTACGCCCGGGTCTTCGACTGGACTTCCCGGGACACCTCGATCTACTACGCGGATTCGCTGCCGTTTTCAGGCATGCCTTCCGGGACCATCAATCCGGAATTCGGGGCGCTGACCCTGACCGGGCCGGATTCGGACGGAGACGGACTTCCGGACGCCTGGGAGATGGAAAACGGTCTGAATCCGGGTGAACCAGACACGGACGGCGACGGGTACGATGACTGGTTTGAAGCGATTCACGGTGATTACATGCAATCCACCGAGCCGGATCCCGAGCTGGTCCTTCAGATCAATCCGCCGCAAATCGAGGCCGATCCCTACACGGTGTCGTGGTGGACGATCCCGGTGCCGGGCATGACGTATTATCTGCAATATCGCCCGCAGATGCCCCAGCCGGACGAAGACGACGGATATGCGTTCAGCAACGTGTGGAACGGCGCGGCCACGGACACCCTTTTGGACATCGACGTGCAGGACTGGGTTGGGACAAATGTTCCGCCCAAGGGGTTCTTCCGCGTGACGGTGCCGTATTCGAAACCGTAGGGGAGAGATCCCGCGGGGCCTGGATGGTGTTGGGCATGGATGGCGTTGGCCAACAGGATGGAAGCATAATGAGCACAAAGAGAATGAATCCGGGACGGGTTTCGGGGCGGATGGGTCTGTGCGCGCTGGCGCTGGCATGCACGTTGCCGTTGGCCGCGAATGCCCAGCAGACCGTATACTGGCGGAACGGGGCGGGAGTGTCGAACTGGTGGGACGGCGCCAACCCCTGGTTCCGCTCCGGCGACGGATGGTGGATCGCCCGGCCGGATTACAATACGCTTTATGAGGCCAGCACCATCGGGGCGAACATCGTGCGGTTCGACAACGGCAGCGATACGGCGATGTCGGTCAACGGTGCCTATTTCCAGGTGCATCAGCTGATGTTCGACAACGGAACGGGGGCGCGGACGATGACGGCGCGCGACAGCGGCGGGATTGACATGCGCACCGGCAGTTCGACGACCAAAATCGAAAACAACGACGCGGATGCCCAGGTGCTCAACACGCCGGTGGTGCTCTACACCACGACCGAGATCAATCCTGTCAGCGGGAATCTGACCTTCCACCAGCCCATCTATCTGAAGTCCAACTGGATCAACGTGTGGGGGGACAACCAAAAAACGCTGTATCTCAACGGGGTGTTGAACGCGGACGGCGGCAACGGCGGGCTGGCGGTGAAACAGAACAGCATCGTGGTGCTGACGAACAACAACACGTTTGCCGGGGCGATCTGGGTGGAAAAGGGGACGGTGCAACTGGATGGCCATACCAACGCGGTCGGAGCGAGCGGCATCGTGAACGTGGGGACGAACGCGACGCTGGAGTTGAACGGAAGTCAGACGTGGCGTCCGGCGACGCTGAATCTGTACGGCACAGGCACCAACGCCGGGCACGGGGCGCTGCGCAAGACGACCAGCGGCGCCACGACATGGCGCGGGAATATCAACCTGGGGGCGGATTCGCGGATTGTCGTGACGGGCGGCGGATTGAGCCTGTACGGCGCGATCACGGCGGCGACGCACACGCTGTACCTGACCAACACGGTGACGGTGACGATGCAGAGCGGGAGCACGCTGAGCGGCAGCAAGACGACGGGGGATGGCGCACTGCACAAGAGCGGATCGAGCACGCTGTATCTGCGGCCTTCGTCGGGGCTGACGGGTTCGATCTGGCTGCAGAAAGGGGAAATCCGGCAGTACACGGACAATTCGGCAACCATTCCCGCCGGCGGCATTTTCCGGATGTCCGACGGGGTGACCTACCGCTCCGACGGGTCGGCATCGCGCACGAATGCCAAGGCGGCGCAGATCGACGGAGGCGTGACGCTGGGCTACAGCGGGGGCGGGGAGCTGACGTTTTCAGGCAACATGAATCTGACGGCGGGGCAGCGGACGTTGACGACGCTGAACAATGTGGTGATTTCCGGGGCGGTCACCAACGGCGGGCTGACCAAGGCGGGGGCGGGGACGATGATTTTGTCCGGCGCAAACACCTATGCGTTGGGCACGCTGGTGAGCGCGGGGACACTGGAAGGGACGACAACCAGCCTGCAGGGGAACATCACGAACAATTCGGCGGTGGTGTTCAACCAGAGCGGGAACGGGACGTATGCGGGCGTGCTCAGCGGCACAGGCACGCTGGCCAAGCAGGGGACAGGGACCGTGACCTTGTCGGGCGCCAGCACCCAGAGCGGCGCTACGACGGTGAGCGCGGGCACACTGCTGGTGAGCGGTTCCATCGGCAGTTCGGCGGTTTCGGTGTCCAGCGGCGGAACGCTGGCGGGCGCGGGGACGGTCGGGGCGCTGACGATGGCGAGCGGTTCGACGGTCAGCCCCGGCGATTCATCGGGTACGGTGGGCACGCTGAACGTAAGCGGCAACGCGTCGCTGGCGGGGACCTACACCTGCGACATCACGGGGACGGGCGGCACGGCCTGCGACCTGATTGACGCGACCGGGAACGTGTCGGCCAGCGGAGCGCTGACGATCAATCTGCCGGCCTCGGCACCGGGCGGGTTCAGCGAATCGACGTCCTACAGCTGGACGATCATGAGCGGCAGTTCCGCCAATGCGGCGAACATGTCCATCGGCACGAAGTGGGACAGCATCGGGTCGTTTGGGGTGTCGGCCAGCGGCAACACGATCATCGTGACCCACACGCCGGGCGCGCCGGGCAAGCCGATCGTGGAGGCGACGGACGGCACGTCGACAGCGCAGGTGGAGCTGAGCTGGGGCGACGTGTCGGGCGAGACGGGCTACGTGATCCGGCGCAACACGGTGGATACCTATGCGAGCGCGACGGCGCTCTACACGAATGGCGCGGGCGTCACGACCTACAACGACACGTCGGCCGATCCGGGACAGCTCTACTATTACTGGGTGACGGCCACGAACGCCGGCGGCAGCACCGCCAGCGATTCGAACAGCGGCTACCGGCGGCTGTCACCTCCGGGCAGCGTGGCGGCGACGGACGGCAGTTCGACCGCCAACGTGACCGTGACGTGGGACGCGGCGACGGGGGCGACGGGCTACCACGTGTTCCGGGACACGGACGCCGATCCCGCGGGGGCGACGGGGCTGGGCGCGCAGTCGAGCGGGTTCACGGACGCGCCGACGCCGGGCCAGCTCTATTATTACTGGGTGACGGCATCGAACAGCACCAGCAGCAGCACCAGCGATTGGAGCGCGGCGAATTCCGGTTACCGCAAACTGGCGACGGTGACCGATGTGGCCGCCACCGAAAACCTGTCCGACAAGATCACGGTGACCTGGACGGATATCGCCG
>CAZHSS010000125.1:0-5031 GCA_964535205.1 uncultured Verrucomicrobiota bacterium | reverse complement strand
GTCGAAGGCGGCGCGCTGACGTTTGCGCTGGGCATCGCCCCCAAGGGCATCAAGTTCGATCCCGCCGGCAAGGCCAATACCCGCATCATTTTCTTCATGGTGATCCCCACCGCCGCCAGCGCCTTCTATCTCAAGCTGCTGTCCGGTCTGTCCCAGGTGTTCCAGAAGGCCGAAAACCGCGAGAAGCTTCTGGAAGCCGAAACCTCCGAGAAGATGTGGAAGGCCCTGGTCAAGGCCACCCGCCTGGCGATCTCCTGACCGGATTTCCGTCTCCTTTCAGCATGGACACCCGGACGACCGGGCGTTCCGTTCAAGTTGGATTTGACACGCAACGCATCCTGAGGCCACCCTGTTCCGCCATGGACGGGTGTCGCAATCTGGTGCTGGCGGGCTTCATGGGCACGGGGAAAACCGTGATCGGCCGCCGCGTGGCCGCCATGGCCCGCCGCCCGTTTCTCGACATGGATGCCGAGATCGAATTGCGTGCCGGCAAGCGCATCTCCCGGATTTTCGCCGAGGACGGAGAAGCGGCGTTCCGGGATCTGGAATCGGCGCTGGCCGCGGAGTGGGGGCAGGCGCGCATGGGCGCGGTAATCGCTTGCGGGGGCGGGGTGGTATTGCGGGAGGCCAACCTGGAGGCGCTGGGGGCGAACGGGGTGCTGGTGTGTCTGACCGCCCGGCCGGAGGTGATTCTCGAACGCACGGGCCGGTCGCGCAAACGCCCCCTGCTGGAAACGCAGGACCGCGAACAGAAAGTCCGCGACCTGCTGGCGGCGCGCGCGCCGCTGTACGCCCGGATTCCCAACCAGATCGATACCTCCGACCTGGATCCCCACACCCTCGCCCTGCGCCTGACGCAGCTCTGGAACGGCCAAATGTTAAAAGTATAGACTTCACCCTCCTGATGGTGAAGTCTATACTTTTAACATTTGAAGGGGGATTCCTGTTGGGGGGGGAGTCCGGTTGAGGCATACTCTCCACCCATGTGGCGGTATGTGCTCAGGCGGCTGGTGCAGGCGGTCCCGACGGTGGTCGGGGTCGTGCTGATTACGTTTGTGCTGTTCAATGTGGTGGGGGGGAGTCCGGCGGCGATGGTGCTGGGCCAGAACGCCGGTGCGAGGTCGCTGGAGGAATTCGACGCGGCGCGCGGTTACAACAAGCCGCTGTTCTTCGGCCGCTGGACCTCCACACGCGCCCTGGAGGCGGTGGATTTTTCCGATGCGCCCCCGAGCGTGCGGGCGCAGTGGGGCGCCGGCGCCTCCGGGCCGATGATCCTCGCCGACGGCGAGACGCTCCGCATCCCGTATGCCTTTCCCCTGCCGGAGAAGGACACCTGGCGGCTGACCATCGAAGGCCGCGGAACGGGTTTTCCACGCCATGGAAAAAATTCCGGCCGGTTTTCCACGGTATGGAAAAAAGTTTTCCACGGCGTGGAAAATCCGGAATTCCGTGCGGAGGGCGGGGCGGCCGAGATCGATCGGGTGCGGTTGGAGCGGGGAACTCGGCATGTGTTCGACAGCCAGCTGGTTCATTATGCGGGGTGCCTGTTGCGGCTGGATTTCGGCACGAGCACGAGCCTGAACCAGCCGGTGGGGACCCTGCTCCGGGCGGGGATCGGGCCGAGCCTGGCGCTGACGGTGCCGATCCTGCTCGTGGAACTCGCGGTCAGCCTGTCGCTGGCGCTGCTGTGCGCGTACCGGCGGGGGAGTTGGCTGGATCGGGGTTTGGTGGCGGTGTGCGTGGCGCTAATGAGCGTGAACTACCTGGTGTGGATCGTGATCGGGCAGTTTGTGTTCGCCTACAAGCTGGGGTGGTTTCCGGTGTGGGGCTTCGAGTCGTGGCGCCACCTGCTGCTGCCGGCGGGGATCGGCGTGGCCACCGGCCTGGGCGTCAATGTGCGTTTCTACCGGACGATTCTGCTGGAGGAGATGCACAAGGACTATGTGAAGACGGCGTTCGCCAAGGGGCTGCCGGCCCGGAAGGTCCTGTTCAAGCACGTGCTGAAGAATGCCCTGGGGCCGGTGATCACCAACGTGGCACTGGCGATGCCGTTTCTCTATACGGGCAGCGTGCTGCTGGAAAGTTTCTTCGGCATTCCGGGGCTGGGCTACCTCAGCTTGAACGCGATCCATTCGTCGGATGTGGACGTGGTGCGCGCCGTGGTGCTGGTGGGGGCCCTGCTGTTCACGGCGGCGAACATTCTGGCGGATGTTGCGCTGGCCTGGGTGGACCCGAGGGTCAAGCTGTCATGAACGGCGAAGCGGTCATCCGGGAAGAGGCGGCTGGGGGCGTTTCGTTTTTCCGCGAGGCGCTGCGCCGGGTGTGGGCCGGCCGGGTGTCCCGCGGGTGCCTGGCGGTGCTGGCCGTGTTTGTGCTGGCGGCGCTGTGGGGCGAAGCGGCGAACGCGTGGTATGCGTGGCGGGATGTGACGCCGCCCTGGCAGGTGCAGGATCTGGCGGCACGCTATCTGGCGCCGTGCGCGGATCACTGGCTGGGGACCGACGGGCTGGGACGCGATGTGTTCCTGCGGCTGGTGCAGGGTGCGCGCATCGCGTTCCTGACGGGTGTGGTGTCGTCGCTGATCGCCATTCCCATCGGGGTCCTGCTGGGGAGCCTCGGCGGTTATTTCGGCGGGAAGACGGACGATGTCGTGGTGTGGCTTTCGACCACCTTTGCCGCCATTCCTGGACTGCTGTTTGTGCTGGCGATCGCGATGGTGGTGGGCAAGGGGCTGCTGGGAGTGTTCCTGGCGATCGGCCTGACGACGTGGGTGGGGGTGTGCCGGCTGATCCGCGCGGAGGTGATCCAACAGAAGAGCCGGGGATATGTCCGCGCGGCGCGGGCGCTGGGCTTTTCGCACGGGCGGATCCTGTTCCGCCACATCCTGCCGAACGTGATCCACGTGGCGCTGGTGAGCTTCACCCTGCGGTTTCCGGCGGCCATCGGCACGGAGGTCTTTTTGAGCTTCCTGGGCATCGGGGCCCAGGGGGAGCCGAGCTGGGGCACGATGATCTCGTCCGCGCGCCTGCGCCTGTGGCAGGGCATGTGGTGGGAGCTGGCGGCCGTGACCGTCTCGATCTTCGCCGTGGTGCTGGCGTTCAATCTGCTGGGCGACGCCCTGCGCGACGCGCTGGACCCGCGCCTGCGAACCGTCCGGGATTGAACAACGGCGGCGCGGTGTGATGGTTTTATAAAACAATCATTCGGAGTTCCCGCCGGCTTGACAGCGGAGCGATGGCGTGGTTTATTCCCCCGCGTCATGACGAGTATGTCCATCCAGGCCCTGGCCCTTCTGGCGTTGCGCGGCGACACCCGTGCCACGGCGGGCGGCGGGTGTTGCGCTGGATGAGTCCCCGGAGCCGACGGCTCCCCGGAAAGCCCGCCACAGAGAAATCGTGGCGGGTTTTTTGCGGCCCGCCGGTACAGAACAACCCCGACTACAGGAAATCAGGGACATGAAGAAACCAAACCATGTGATTATTTTCGACACGACGCTGCGCGACGGGGAGCAATGCCCCGGGGCGAGCATGGGGTTGCAGGAGAAACTGCAGGTGGCCCGGCAGCTGGAGAAACTGAAAGTGGACATCATCGAGGCGGGGTTCCCGGCGGCGTCGCCGGGGGACTTCGAGGCGGTGAAACGGGTGGCCACGGAAATCAAGAAGTGCCGAATCGCGGGGCTGGCGCGCTGCATCAAGAAGGACATTGATGCCTGTGCGGCGGCGTTGAAGCCGGCGGGGGACCGGGCGCGGATTCACGTGTTCCTGGCGACGAGCGCGATTCATCGCGAATTCAAGCTGAAGAAGGCGAAGGACGAGATCATCCGGCAGGCGGTGGAAGGGGTGAAGTACGCGAAGCAGTTCTGCGAGGACATCCAGTTCAGTCCGGAAGACGCGTCGCGCACGGAGCCGGAGTTCCTGGCGGAGGTGGTGCGGGCGGTGATTGCGGCAGGGGCCACGACGATCAACATTCCGGACACGGTCGGTTTCACGGTGCCGCAGGAGTTCCGGACGCTGCTGACCCGCCTGCACGAGATGGTGCCGGAGCTGAAGGACGTGGTGGTGCACGTGCACTGCCACAACGACCTGGGCCTGGCGGTGGCGAATTCGCTGGCGGCGATCGAGTGCGGGGCGCGCGGCGTGGAGTGCACCATCAACGGCATCGGCGAGCGGGCGGGCAACTGCTCGCTGGAGGAGCTGGTGATGGCGCTGAAGGTGCGCGCGGACCACTACGGCATCGAGTCGCGGGTGAAGACGCAGGAGCTGTTTCCGGCAAGCCGACTGGTGAGCCAGCTGACGGGCATGATGGTGCAGCGGAACAAGGCGATCGTCGGCGCGAATGCGTTCGCCCACGAGTCGGGCATCCACCAGGACGGCATGCTGAAGCACCGCGAGACCTATGAGATCATGCGGCCGGAAGACGTCGGGGTGGTGACGGGCACGGACCTGGTGCTGGGCAAGCACAGCGGGCGCGCGGGATTCTCCGCGCATCTGCACCGCATGGGTCTCAAGGTCAGCCCCGAGCAGCTCCAGGGCGTTTATGACGCGTTCATCGCGCTGGCGGACAAGAAAAAGGTGGTGTACGACGACGACATCATCGAGCTGCTGCGCGAGCATATTTCGGACATTCCGAAGGTCTATGCGATCCGGCGCCTGCAGGTGTCGGCGGGCAACCAGACGATTCCGACGGCGACGGTGCAGATCGAGAAAGCCGGGCAGGTCACGCAGGATTCGGCGACGGGCGCGGGTCCCGTGGAGGCGGCGCTGAAGGCGATCGAGCGCCTGACCGGGATCAAGGGCGAGCTGAAGTCCTTTGCGATGCAGGCGGTGACGCATGGCGAGGATGCCCTGGGCGAGGCCTCGATGCAGGTGAGGTTCGGCGCCGACCTGGTGGCGGCGAAGGGCTCGGACATTGATATCGTCATGGCTTCGGCCAAGGCGTACATCAATGCGCTGAACCGCCACCTGTTCCAGGAGAAGGAAAGCGCCAAGGCGTAGCCGTCCGCTGCAACGCGGTTGCAACGGCCCGTCCCTC
>CAZHSS010000124.1:0-5131 GCA_964535205.1 uncultured Verrucomicrobiota bacterium | reverse complement strand
CATCCGTTTTCCACACCGTGGAAACCGCCCGACCCCTTATTTCCACAGTGTGGAAAAAAGTTTTCCATAGCGTGGAAATTTTTTCCATGGCGTGGAAAATCCGGAGAAATCCGCCCTCCGCGGATTTCATTGTTTGCAAACATTGATTGTATGCAAACAATGAACTGTCGCTGGTGTCGCGAATCTCGCCGGCGGCGGTTGCCCGGCGGTCAGTCCGTCATGCGGGCGGCCAGGACGCGTTCGGCCATGAGGCGGGTGGCGCCGGCCTTGCGGGCGACCAGCGCGGCGGCGGCTTCGCCCAGGCGGCGGCGCTCGGCGGGATCGTCCAGCAGGCGCTGCAGGACGGCCCGGAGGCCTTCGGCATC
This sequence comes from uncultured Verrucomicrobiota bacterium, assembly GCA_964535205.1. Lineage (GTDB taxonomy): Bacteria > Verrucomicrobiota > Kiritimatiellia > CAIQIC01 > Lenti-01 > JAAZFE01. The sequence goes on along the minus strand of CAZHSS010000124.1, from coordinate 4,766 downwards.
GGCCGCCTGCACCCAGGCGCCGGCCTCCGCGAAATCCTGCGCAATGGCCGGGAAGTTCTCCATGTGCGGGCCCGTGACGATCGGCTTGCCGTCCCGGGCGGGCTCGATGGGATTCTGTCCGCCGGTCTGGGTCAGGCTCTTGCCGACAAACACGACATCGGCGGCCGCGTAGAAGCCGCGCAGCTCCCCGGTGGTATCCACCAGCAGGACGTCGGGGCGCTCCGCGGGCGCCGGGGCGTCATCGGGGAACCGGCTGCGCTGGATAACCGAAAGCCCCCGCTCGCGCAGCACGGCCAGCACGGCGTCGCGCCGCTCGGCGTGCCGCGGCACCAGCACCAGCATCAGCCGCGGATGCCGGCGGCGCAGCTCCGGCAGCAAACCGGCCAGCGCCGCCTCCTCGCCGTCCCACGTGGAGCCGCCGACCAGCACCGGATCCCCGGGGGCCGCCCCGATCTTCTCCAGCACCGCCCGCGCCCGCACCTCGGCCGTCGGCGCCGTCGGTGCAATGTCGTACTTGGCGCTGCCGGTGATTTCCACCCGGTCGGCCGGCGCCCCCAGCGCCAGCAGACGGTCGCGGTCGGCCTCGCTCTGCACGCAGAACCAGTGGATGCGCGGCAGCAGGTCGCGCGTGATGAACCGGATCTTCCGGTAGCCCCGGAACGAGTGCTCGGAAATGCGCCCGTTGATCATCACCGTCGGAATGCCCTGCTTGCGGGCGGCGCGGATCAGGTTGGGCCACATCTCGTTCTCGACCAGCACCACCGCCGAAGGGCGGATCCGCCGCAGCACGCGCGGAACGACCCACGGCACGTCGAGCGGGAAGTAGAGCGTGACGTCCGGCGCGCGTACGTTTTTCAGCGCCAGGGCGTGGCCGGTGGAGGTGTTGGTGGTCAGCACGAAGCGAACGGACGGATCCCGGCGGCGCAGCTCGTCCATGAACGACAGCGCGACGGCGAGTTCGCCGACGCTGACGGCCTGGATCCAGACGGGGCGGCCCGGGGCGGCGAGCCGGGCGGCCTCGGCCGGCCCGTAGGCGCCAAAGCGCTGGGCGAAATCGCGGGCATAGCCGCCGCGCCGCAGCATCCGCAGAAGAAAATGCGGCAGCATCAGGACAAACGCGACGGGAAAGACGAGGTTGTAGATCCACCAGATCACGGCAAAATTCCTTTGTTCATCTGCAGGATGGGCAGCAGGACGGCCAGGGCGATCAGCGTGACGAAAAGCCCCATGCCCACGGTCAAGGCGATTTCCAGCACGAGCATGCCGCGGGTGGCGAGGCGGTCCCAGCCCTGCTGGAAGCGCTGCGCGGCGCTGTCCAGCAGCCCGGGCAGATCGCCGCCGGCCTCCCCGGCCTGTACCCAGGCCGCCAGCGAGGGATGCAGCGGACGGATGCCCCGGATCACGTCCACCAGCGGCTTGCCTTCGCTCAGGGCGCCGGTCTCGCGCAGCGCGCAGTCGGCCAGCCAGGCGCTGCCGGACGCCCGCCCGGCCAGCGGTACGCTTTCCATCAGCCCCACCCCGCGCTCCAGCAGCAGCCCCAGCACACGGACGAACCGCAGGCTGGACAGATTGCGCCAGCCCGCGCCGAGCAGCGGCAGGGCGAAGAGACGACGGTCCAGGCGGATGCGCAACGCGGCATCGGCGCGCAGGCGGCGGCGCAGCCACGCCGCGCCGCCGACGCCGCCCGCCGCGGCCAACAGCAGCCCCGCGCCCAGCGCCCGCCCGCCCGCCAGCATCAGCCGGGTCAGCAGAGGCAGCTCCAGGCTGGTTTCGGCAAAGAGCCGCTGCACCATCGGCAGCAGGAACACCAGCACCCCCCCGCCGATCACCAGGGCCAGCACCACCACGATGCACGGATACAGCAGCGCGGTCACGAGCCGTTCGCGCAACTTTTCCTGCTCTTCGAGAAATCCGGCCAGCCGGCCGAGCGCCTCGTTCATGCCGCCGGTGCGCTCGCCCACCTCGATCACCGCGCGCTCGAAGGGCGTCACCCGGCTGGAGATTTCCGCCAGGGCCGCGCTGAGCGGGCGGCCTTCGCGCACCGCGTCGCGCACCGCCGCCAGGCGCGAGCGCGCCTGGTCCAGTTCGGGAGCCTGCAGGATGGCGTCCAGCGCCGGCACCAGCGCGACCCCCGAGCCCAGCAGCGCCGCCAGCTCGCGGTAGAACATCGTGCGGATCTCCGCCGGGAATGTCGCGGGCCGGGCGGCCCGGCGCGCCGCGTCCCCCCCGGCGGCCCGGACGGCCTCGGTCAGAATGCCGCGGGCGGCCAGCCGCTTGCGGGCATCTTTGAGATCGGCGGCTTCGATCAGCCCGGACTGCGCCTGTCCGGCGGCATCATAGCCTTTGTACTCGAACGTCGTCATCGAATGGCCATCCGGTTCAGTCGCGCCGCGCGCCGGCGGACCGCAGGACTTCGGCGACGGAGGTCACGCCGGCGAGCACCTTGTCGGCGCCGTCGGCCAGCATGTCGCGGAAGCCGTCGGCGGCGGCGAGCCGCCGGAGTTCGGCAGACGGCACGGCGGAGCGGATGGCTTCCGAGACCGCCGGGGTCACGGCCAGCAGTTCATGGATGCCGGTGCGGCCTTTGTAGCCGCCGAGGCACTCGGGGCAGCCGTCGGGCGACGCGGTCCAGGCCGGACGGCCGGCCAGCTCGGGCTGCCCCAGCCAGTCGGCGTCGCGCCCGGTCAGCGCCGCTTCGCGGCGGCAGGCGGGGCACAGGCGGCGCACGAGCCGCTGGGCGAGCACCGCACGGCCGGCGGCCGCCAGCAGATACGGCGGAATGCCCATGTCCACCAGCCGCGTCACCGCGCCGGGCGCGTCGTTGGTGTGCAGCGTCGTAAACACCAGATGGCCCGTCAGCGAGGCGCGCACGACGATCTCCGCCGTCTCCAGGTCGCGCGTCTCCCCCACCAGCACCACGTCGGGATCCTGACGCAGGATGTGCCGCAGGCCGCGCGCAAACGTCAGCCCGATCTTCGGGTGCACCTGGATCTGCCCGATGTTCGGCAGCTGGTATTCGATGGGATCCTCGATGGTCAGCACGTTGAGATGGGCGGTGTCGAGTTCGCCCAGCGCGGCGTACAGCGTCGTGGTCTTGCCGCTTCCCGTCGGCCCCGTCACCAGCACAATGCCGTGGGGCTCGCGCAGGATCGCGCGGAAGCGCTCGAGCATGGCGGGGGCCATGCCCAGCTCGTTGAGGGTGTAGCGGGTGGATTCGCGGTGCAGCAGGCGCAGCACGATGCGCTCGCCTTCGGCCACCGGCACGCTGGAGACACGCACGTCGATTTCCTTCGCGCCGACGCGAACGCGGGCCACGCCGTCCTGCGGCAGGCGTTTTTCCGCCAGATCCAGGCGCGCCATTACCTTGAGGCGTGCGGTCAGCGCGCCTTCGAGATGCCGCGGCGGGGCGGGCTGCTCGTAGAGCAGGCCGTCAATCCGATAGCGCACCGCCAGGGCATTGGCAAACGGCTCGATATGGATGTCGGAGGCACCGCGCTTGACGGCTTCCAGCAGGATCAGATTCACGTAGTGGGCCACGGGCGCGTCGGCGCTGCCCGCCAGCAGATCGTCGGTTTCGCGGCGCGGGGCCAGGTCTTCCCGGGCGGCGTCGGGCGCGGCCGGGGCCGGCGCGCCCGCCCGGCGGAAATAGCAGCGATCAATCGCGCGCTGGATTTCGGGAGCGGGCGCCGACACCCAGTCGGCCTCCACGCCCAGCAGCAGGGCCAGATCCTCGTAGGCCTGCAAAGGGGTGTCCGGCGAACCGGCCAGCACCACCCGGCCGTCGCGGCGGATCGGCAGCAGCACGCGGCGGCGAACCCAGTCCACCGGGACAGGCTCGATCAGCTCCGGATCCAGCCACTCTTCCTCGATGCGGTCCAGCGTCGGAATGCCTGGCAGGGCTCCGCTCATTTCCGGCGGTCCGCCTTCGATTTCTTCTTAGCGTCGCGGCGGGCCTTTTCGTCCGCCTCCCGCTGCCGCTGGGCCTCCGCGGCCGGCGACGGCTCGTCCAGCGCCTCCCGGGCCCCCTGCAGGCTGGCCGCGCGCTCCAGGCGCGCCTTTTCCTTCTCCGCCATCTGCATGTCGGTCACGATGCGCGGCGTCACGAAAATCAGCAGGTTGGTCCGCTTCTTGACATCGCTGGTGGAACGGAACAGCCACCCCAGCAGCGGCAGGTCGCCCAGCAGCGGCACCTTGGTCGTCAGCTTGGAGGTGTCCTCGCGGATCAGGCCGCTGAGAATGACCGTGGCGCGGTCGGGGATCGTCACGGTCGTCTGCACCTCGCGCTTGGCGATCGTCGGCGTGTAGCGCAGCGCCTCGCTGCTCTCCTCCACCACCGACTCGATGCTGGGATTGAGCTCCAGCCGGATTTCCCGGTCGGGATTCACCTGCGGCGTCAGCTTCAGCTTGATGCCCACGTCCAGCCGCTCGATGTTCTGGATGAAGTCGCGGTCCGACCCCGACCCCTCGACCGACGACTTCAGGATGGGGATGTTTTCGACGACGCTGACGGACGCCTCGAGGTTGTTCTGGGCCCAGAGCGGAATGTTCGACAGGATCTTGAGGTCGCGGTTGCCGGCCACCGCCTTCAGATAGAGGGGAATCTGGTTGTATTCCGTGCCGTCCGGCCCCGTGAACGTGCCGCTGATGACACCCAGCGCCAGACCCTGCGGGAAGGCCCCTTCGGTCAGCAGGCTCATCATCGAATCGCTGTCGCCGTAGCGTGTGCGGCCGAAGCCGCCGGTTTCGCTGCCCTCGGGCGTGTCCAG
>CAZHSS010000123.1:271-5211 GCA_964535205.1 uncultured Verrucomicrobiota bacterium | reverse complement strand
CCAACTTCGCCGCCCACGGCGCAAGGCCGCGGGGGCCGCAACCACCGCATACCCCCGGCCACCATTTTCACCTGGTGACAATTTGCCGCCAACGCTTGTTCCGTGTTGCTCATGGCTTTTCCCGGCTCATCCCGCTTCCGTTCCGCTTACGGCTCCGGCGCCGGCGAGGGCGGCCGCTCGTCGAGCCAGCAGTGCAACGCGCGCCAGCCCACCGCCCGGACGCCCGGGCACAGGGCCATGGGGGCCGCATATTCCTTGGTGTCGTCATGCACGACCACCGCGCGCGCCGCCGCCCCCGGCCCCAGCGCCGCCGCCAGCCGGGCCAGGTTGCGCGCATCGCCCGGCATGGGCGTTCGCGTCGCCTTCGCCTCGATCAGCAGCAGCCGGCGGTTGCCCTCCAACGTCCTCGCCCGATATTTCATGCGGCAAATCTAAACCCGGACTTTAGTATTGTCACATATACCCCCCCCCCCTCTGCCGCGGCACCCCATACGTGCCGCGCCGCTACGCTGGCCCCTCGCTCCGCTGTCATCCCGACACGCTTCGTGGTCGGGGGACTTCGGGTGGGGGCGCGCGCGTTTTCCGTTTTAATTGGCTTTAACTGGCCCACCTGCAACAGGCTTCTTCAAGACATCAAACAGGGTTGCCTTAAACTCGTTTTCGTCTGCGTTATTGTAGAATGGGACGCCAACTAGCCTGTACTTTTTTTCCGCATCAAGCTCAATAATTTTGTCGGCGAACTGCTCCCGCGCAAGTTTTCCACAGTATGGAAAACTATTTCACGGTTTTTCCACGCTATGGAAAACTTTTTTCCACACTGTGGAAAAACAGGCCCGATTTTTCCACGCTATGGAAAAATTTTACGCAAGTTTTCCACAGTATGAAAATCCGATTTTGGGGGGTAAAGGGGTCATGTATTCTTGGTCACGGTTCCCATCGTCAGCCCCACGTCATTGGCGGACAACCAAGGCTGCCATCCTGTTTCGCCTCCGCCTTCCCCCATCCGTCCCGACTGGGCAAGAGGACGGGATTCGTGTGATTCGTAGTTGGCTGTTCCGGCTGTTCCCTGTGGACTGCGCGGGCATGACCGCGCACTCCAAAACCGATCCACAAACCGGGCAAGACAGAGCTTGCCCCTCCGGAAATCCCCGATTTCGCGCTTTTGGCGACTTTCGTAGTTTTCCTCCCCCCCCTGTCCCGACTGTTCCCTTTGGACTGCGGTGACAAGGCCAACGGCCGCGGCACCGCTTTGGCTGTCCCGTTCCCGATCCAAAGCGGCGTCGCGCTTCGCTTGCCGCCGCACTCCAAAACCCATCCCCAAACCGGGCAAGACAGAGCTTGCCCCTCCGGAAATCCCCGATTTCGCGCTTTTTGCGCATTTCGTAGTTTCGGCTGTTCCGGCTGTCCGGCTGTCCGGTCCCGATCCGCTCAGATCCGTCTCAGCGGCCGTGAGTCAGGACCGTTACGCTCTGGGCGTCCACGGTCAGGACACCGCCGGTCCGGCTGAACACCGGCGGCAGATCCTGGGTGCTGAGCGCCAGCTTCCAGGGCCGGCCGTCTTCGTTAGGCGGCAAGTCGAACGCCTGGGGCTTGTCGCCGCGGTTGAACAGGATGAACAGGTCGTCGTCGTCCCGCTCCCCGCCGATGCGGTCGCGGCGACCGTCGAGCCGGCAGGCCAGCGCAACGCCCTGCTCCCAGTCGGGCGGACCGCCGGCCGGCCCGTACCAGCGGATGTCGGGCAGGCCGCCGTCCGGGGCCTCGCCGCGGAAGAACGTCGTCCGCCACAGGGCGGGATGGTCCTGGCGGAAGGCAATGGCCCGCCGGGTGAAGTCGTACAGCTCGCGGTGGCGGCGCAGCAGGCTCCAGTCCACCCAGGAAATCTCGTTGTCCTGGCAGTAGGCGTTGTTGTTGCCCTGCTGGGTGCGGCCGAATTCATCGCCGCCCAGCAGCATGGGCACGCCCTGCGACAGAAACAGCGTCGCCAGCAGGTTTTTCTGTCGGCGCAGGCGCTTCGCCCGGATGGCCGGATCGTCGGTCGGCCCCTCGTGTCCGCCGTTCTCGGTATGGTTGTGGTTGTCGCCGTCGCGGTTGTCTTCGCAGTTGGCCAGGTTGTGCTTTTCGTTGTAGCTGACGATGTCCGCCAGCGTGAAGCCATCGTGGCTGGCGATGTAGTTGACGCTCTTGTGGGGGGCCTGGCCGGGCCGGTCGTAGAGGTCCGGGCTTCCGCACAGGCGCGTGGCGAACGTGCTCAGCGTCGAGCCGCCGCGCCAGAAGTCGCGGATGTCGTCGCGGTAGCGCCCGTTCCATTCGCTCCAGCGCTCGCTGGGAAAGGAGCCCACCTGGTAGGCGCCCGCGGCGTCCCAGGCCTCGGCGATGATCTTCACCCCGCGCAGCACGGGATCCTCCGCGATCTGCTCGATGACCGGCGGATTGGCCAGCAGGTCGCCGTTGCGCCCGCGGGCGAGGATCGTGGCGAGATCGAAGCGGAAGCCGTCCACCCGCATGTGCAGCACCCAATAGCGCAGGCAGTGCAGAATGAAGTCGCGCACCACCGGATGGTTGCCGTTGACCGTGTTGCCGCAGCCGGTGAAGTTCTTGTAGGCCTTCCCGTCGTCTTCCAGCATGTAGTAGATGGCGTTGTCGATGCCCCGGAACGAATAGGTCTGGCCGCCCATCCCCCCCTCCGCCGTGTGGTTGAACACCACGTCCAGGATCACTTCGATGCCCGCCTGGTGCATCGCCAGCACCATCTCCTTGAACTCGCGCACCTGCTCGCCGCGCTGGTTGGCGCAGGCGAAGCGGCCGTTGGGCGCGAAGAACGCCAGCGTGCTGTAGCCCCAGAAGTTCCGTAGGTTCCGCCGCGGGCCGTCCTCCCACAGCAGTTCCATCTCGTTGAACTCCTGCGTCGGCAGCAGTTCCAGCGTCGTGACGCCCAGCTCCTGCAGGTGCGGGATCTTCTCGATCAGCGCCCGGTAGGTGCCCGGATGCTCCGTCCCTGCGCTGGCATGGGCGGTAAAACCCCGCACGCTGGCTTCGTAGATCACGGATTCGTTCAGCGGCACCCGCAGCGTGCGGTCGCCCGACCAGTCAAAGCCGTCTTCCTTCAGGATGATGCCCTTGGGAAACCACCGTCCGTTGCGGACGGGGCGGCCCGGCACGATTCCTTCGCGATCGCCCCAGTTTTTCTGACCCGTCACCGCCAGCGCATAGGGGTCCAGCAGCCATTGCTCCGGATCGAAGGCATGGCCCTCCGGCCCGCCCCGCGGGCCGTCCGCGCGGTACGCATAATAGTGCCCCGGGCGCGCCGTCGGCACATGCAGATGCCACAGGTCGCCCAGCCGGTTGCGCTCCGGCAGCAGCTCGTATTCCTCCGACGGCGTTTCGTCGTCGGCCTTGTTGAACAGCATCAGCCACACGCGCGTGGCATGGCGGCTGAACAGGCTGAAGTGCACGCCCTGGTCCACCACGTGCGCGCCGTAGGGCACGGGAACCGGGACGCCGGGAATGACATGTTCCTTCTTTTTCATGGTTCAATCGGGTTGGGGGTTGAGGACCGCCGGGGCCGGCCGGAATGACTCATCCGGCCTACCGGGTCAGCAGCCAGGAGCGAACGGAATAGCGCACCCACTGGCCAAAGGAAAGCAGAATGTCGAACACCGACGGCCCGAGGTGCCGCCGGTGGTGACGCCGGGACGACCGGCTCCGCACCCGCACCCGGCGGTAGCGCTTGCCGTTGCGGATCACGATTCCGCCGTCCGCCGGCGCCGCGGCCGCGTCTTCCGCGGCCGCCGCTTCTCCGCCCGCCTCCCCCAGTTCGTTGCGGAACACGCGCTGGATCACGTCGGCCGGCTGCCAGGGCTCGGAAAAATCGCTCCAGACCACGACAAACATCGCGGCCAGCTCCATCGGGGGGATGCGCCGCCCCTCGCGGGCCACGGCCACCGCCGCCAGCCAGGTGCAGTCATGGGCGCAAACCAGGCGCTCGCGCTCCAGCATTCGCGGCATCACATAGCGGGTCATCTGGGCCGCGGCGTTCTCCACCGCCTCCTGCAGGAGCCGCAGGCGTTCGTTGTCGTCCGCGCAGGCCTCCATCTGCTGTTTGGCCTCGCGGGCCGCTTCGCGGATGCGCGGCCCGAACTCGCGCCACAGCCATTCTTTCACCGCCGGCAGGGTCTCCGTCCGGATCCGCCCGCAGACCCGCTCCAGGTCGTCGCGCAGCGGATGCGCGCGCAGGGTGTCGCGCAGGTCCTCCCGCGCGCCGCGCAACCGTTCGCGAATGTCCGAAGGCAGTTCGGGAATGTCCCCGTAGTACAGCAGCACCCGCCCCAGCAGCCGGGCCTGGCGCCGCCAGTCGGCATAGCCCCCCTGCCCCGGCGCGGGCGGCGGCGATGACGCCCGCCGCGGAGCCATCAGCGAGACCAGCGCCAGCACCGGCGCCGCCCACGCCCCGGCCAGCAGAATCACCGCCAGGATGGCCACGGTCGGCGAATGCGGGCGGATCAGGATATACAGCCCCCCCCCCATGGCCAGCGCCATGCCGCACCACCAGAACATGGGCACCCGCCGTTCGCGGGCCGCCGCCTTGCGCAACTGGTTCATTCTCGAATCCCGGCCGGTTCCGGATCCCGCCGCCTAGCGGCCGGCCTTTTTCAACAGGTCCGCCGCCAGGCCGTTCGCCTGGTGGAAGACGGCCTTTTCGTCGATCCCCACCAGCTCGCCCTTCTCCACCAGGACCTTTCCCGCCACAATGGTGTACTCCGCCCGCGGCGCGCTGCCGCAGAACAGCACCGCATGCGCCGGGTCCGCCATTGCCCCCGCGAAATCAATCCGGTCCAGCCGGAACAGCGCCAGGTCCGCCGCCATCCCCGGCTTGATCTGCCCGATTTCCGGCTGGCCGAGAATCTCCGCTCCGCCGCGGGTCGCCATGCGGATCACCTTCT
>CAZHSS010000123.1:0-261 GCA_964535205.1 uncultured Verrucomicrobiota bacterium | reverse complement strand
GGCGGCATGGCGCTGACGCCCGTGCCCACCCGGTGCACCAGCAGCGCCGTCTGCATTTCCTTGAGCAGGTTCGACGAGTCGTTGCTGGCGCTGCCGTCCACGGCGATGCCCACCCGCACGCCGGCCTCCAGCAGCGCCGGCACGTGGCAGATGCCCGACCCCAGGCGCAGGTTGCTGCAGGGGCAGTGCGCCACGCCGCAGTTCATGTCGCCCAGGCGCTTGATTTCCTCCGGCGTGAACCAGATGCCGTGCGCGTACCAG
>CAZHSS010000122.1:0-5225 GCA_964535205.1 uncultured Verrucomicrobiota bacterium | reverse complement strand
CCTCCCGCGCCCGGTCCACCACCAGCAGATCGCCGTCGCGGATGCCCGCCCCCGCCATCGAATCCCCCTGCACCTTCACCACGAATGTCGCTGCCGGATGCGCCACCAGATGCTCGTTCAAATCCAGCGGCCCCTCCAGATGATCGTCCGCCGGCGACGGAAACCCCGCGGCCACCCGGCAGAGGTACCGCCGCAGCGGCCGCGGCGGCGGATTCAGGACCACCGGCCGGATCCGGCCGATCAGACCGGCGGGCGGACATTCGGCAAACAAAGATGAACGCATGTTCACTAATCTATCCGATTTCCGGCCCGACGCAAGCTCGGAATGTCGCCTCTCCGACTCCTCCCTCGGCGCGCCCGGACACCTCGAATTGTCCGCTTTCCGTTCGTTACCGTCCGTTGCGGAACCGGAAAATTTCCGGTTCTTCTTGTCGGCGCTTCGGAATGCGGGTAGCCTTCCGGGGGAATTCACCAAGGACGGGTGTATGAACAGGCAATGGCTTATTGGCTGGCTGGGGTTGTTTCTGGTGGGCGGATCGGCACAGGCCGGCCATTTCGGGCTGTTCGTTGGCTTGAACCAGTACAGTTCCATCTACATCCCCTCCGACAACTGGCTGAACTACTGCGTTCCGGATGCCGGCGCGATGCGAACCAACCTGGTGAACCACGGCGCCGGCTGGGTGACGTCCAACACGACTCTGCTGGTCAATTCCGCCGGCACCAAGACCGCCATCCGGGCCGCCCTGTCCAACTATGCGGCCAAGGCCGTCTCCGGCGACGTTATGGTTTATTTCCACTCCAGCCACGGCGGCAACGACGACGTGACCCAGGCCGATGTCTATCTCTGTTCTTACAACGCCGACTATACCGAAGACGAACTGGCCGCGGATCTCTCCGCCTTTCAAACCGGGGTGAAGGTCGTGGTGATCGTGGACGCCTGCCATTCGGGCGGACTCTTCGTGGAGACATCGGCTCTCAGCCTGGCTGAAAAGGAAGCCCGCCGCCGGGCGGTCCGCAACTGGAACCTCGCCGAACGCGTCGCCGCCCGCATGCGGGATCTGCGCGCCCTGCGCATGGCGTCCGATGCCCGCGCCGCCGCCCGCCTTGTCTCCCCGGACGAGATCGGCTGGATGACGGCCTGCGCCTACGATCAGTATTCCTACGAGTCCGAGACGATCGGCCACGGCTGGTTCACCTACCGGCTGCTGCAGGGGTTTGACTGGGGCGACGCCTCCGGCGACGGATGGGCCACGTTCCGGGAACTGTTTGATTTTGCTGTTTTGCGCATTCCCTACGCCGATCAGACCCCGCAATCGCTGAATCCGGACATCCTGGCGGCCCTCGCCGGTACCGCCGGGCCCACCCCGCCGGGCGATGCCTGGGACTATGCCGACAACCTCCCCGACGGAGCCGCGGATCTGCTGCCGCTGACGGAATTCCAGACCCATGGCCCTCACTCGCTGCGCCAGGATCTCGACGAATCGGACTTTTTCGCCTTTCCCGTTAAAAAGAACCGCGTTTATATTTTCCGCAGCGCCAACCTGTCCGGCGATGTGGATGCCTATCTGTACACTTGGTCGGAAGAGACCGGCCTGCAGATGATCCGCTACACCTACGACATCGCCTATCCCACCGACCTGAATTTCGAGATGGTCTACCAGGCGGCGGCCTCGGGGATCGTGTATCTGCAGGTGAACCCCTACTTTGACGGCGTCACCAACGCAACGTATACCCTGCAGTATGCCAACGCCGGCGCGGCGGACTCCTTTCCAGCTCTTTCCAATGGCGTCGCCCGGACCATCGCCGTTGTGCCGCAGGATTCGGGCGAAGACTTCCGCATCGTCGTTCCGGCCGGCCAAACCAATCTGACCATCACACTCAACGGCGGCACGGGTGATGCCGACCTCTATGTCGCCCGCGGCTATCTGCCCTGGTACGACCAGGACTATTTCAGCGAAGCCTCCGGCAACAACGAAACCATCCGCATCGCCAATCCTCCCGCCGGGGAGTGGTTCATCCAGTTGTACGGCTACGACCCGAGTTCCAACCTGACGCTCCGGGCCACCTATACCCCCGGCGCGGCCACCATCGTCGCGGCCTCCAATACTGCGGCCACCGCGTCGTTTGCCGTGGATCTGACCAACGGCGCCCGGGTCGCCATCTATTCCGCCACCAACCTCGTCCCCGCCGGCGCTCACCTCGACTGGCAACTGCGCAGCAACAACGCCGTCGTGGTCAACGGCAGAGTCAGCGTGAATCTCCGCACCAACGCCCCCGGCGAACTGATCTCGGTCGGCCGTCCCCTCGACCTGTAAGGCCAGCGGGTTTCCCGCCCACCACCGGTTTTCCGCTTCCAGACGCCGCATCCCGCAGCGGCTTTGCCTCCGTTTCCGCCGGTTGGCGCCATCGGCGCCCCCCGGAGAATGGCCAACTCGGATGCGTAAAACGTTTCTTCCGGCAGGATTGTTCATTTTTTGTATTGCGTCCCCCCCCCTCTGTGCTAGGATGCGCCCCGTGTGCGTTCCGGCGTTTGTGCCGGAAGACACCAGGTCGATTTAGAACAACCCCCTCCCCGGAGCATCACGCCATATGAGCAAAGACAAGAAAATCGCGATCATTGACGGCAACGAAGCCGCCGCCCACATCGCCTTCAAGACCAACGAAGTCGCCGCCATCTATCCCATTACGCCGTCCTCGAACATGGGCGAATGGGCGGACCAGTGGGCGTCCGAAGGCCGCACCAACCTCTGGGGCACCGTGCCGACCGTCGCCGAACTGCAGTCCGAAGGCGGGGCTTCCGGCGCCGTGCACGGCGCGTTGCAGTCCGGCGCCCTCACCACCACCTTCACCGCCTCGCAGGGCCTGCTGCTGATGATCCCCAACATGTACAAGATCGCCGGGGAACTGACCTCGACCGTCTTCCATGTCTCCGCCCGCTCCATCGCCGCCTCCGCCCTCTCGATTTTCGGCGACCACCAGGACGTCATGGCCTGCCGCCAGATCGGCTGGGCCATGCTCGCCTCCAACAGCGTCCAGGAGGTCATGGATACAGCCCTGATCGCCCAGGCCGCCACCCTCCAGTCGCGCGTGCCCTTCCTGCACTTCTTTGACGGCTTCCGCACCTCCCACGAGGTCAGCAAAGTGGAAATGATCTCCGACGAGATCATCCGCGCCATGATCAGCGACCAGTTGATCGCCGACCACCGGGCGCGCGCGCTGAATCCCGAAAAGCCCTTCATCCGGGGCACCGCCCAGAACCCCGATGTCTATTTCCAGGGACGCGAGGCCGTCAACAAGTTCTACGAGGCCTGCCCCGACATCGTCGCCGCGACGATGGAGCAGTTCGGCAAGCTGACGGGCCGCCACTACAAGCCCTTTGACTACATCGGCGCACCCGACGCCGAGCGCGTCATCGTGCTGATGGGCTCCGGCGCCGAAACCGCGCTGGAAACGATCGAGGAACTGCAGAAGCAGGGCGAAAAGATCGGCGCGGTCGTGGTGCGCCTCTACCGCCCGTTCTCCCTGAAGTACTTCCTCGCGGCCCTGCCGGCGACCGCCAAGGCTGTCGCCGTGCTCGACCGCACCAAGGAACCCGGCTCCGACGGCGAGCCGCTCTACAAGGACGTGCTGTCGTGCCTCGCGCAGGCAGCCGCCGACGGTTCGTTCCCCGCCCTGCCCAAGGTCATCGGCGGCCGCTACGGCCTGTCCTCGAAGGAATTCACCCCGGCCATGGTCAAGGCGGTCTTTGACGAACTCAAGAAGGACAAGCCCAAAAACGGCTTCACCGTGGGCATCACCGACGACGTCACCCACACCAGCCTGGACCTGGACCCCGCGTTCTTCATTCGCCATCCCGGCGTCACCAATGCCATGTTCTTCGGCCTCGGTGCCGACGGCACCGTGGGCGCCAACAAGAATTCCATCAAGATCATCGGCGAGGAAACCGACTTCCACGCGCAGGGCTACTTTGTCTATGACTCCAAGAAGTCCGGTTCGCGCACCATTTCGCATCTGCGATTCGGCCCGAACCCGATCCACAGCCCGTACCTGATCCAGAAGGCCGGCTTCATCGCCTGCCACCAGTACGAGTTCCTCTTCCAGACCGACATCCTCCGCTACGCCTCCACCGGCGGCGTCTTCCTCCTTAACAGCCCCTTCGCCAAGGACGAGGTCTGGAACAAGCTGCCCAAGAAGGTCCAGGCCCGGATCATCGAAAAGAAGCTGAAGTTCTACAACATTGACGGCTATGCCGTCGCCGAACGCACCGGCATGGGCTCCCGCGTCAACACCATCATGCAGACGTGTTTCTTCGCTATTTCCGGCGTCCTGCCCAAGGACGACGCCATCGCGAAGATCAAGAAGTCCATCCAGAAGACCTACGGCAAGAAGGGCGACGAAATCGTCCAGAAGAACTTCAAGGCCGTGGACGAGACCCTCGCCAACCTGTTCGAAATCCCCTACAGCGAGGTGACCTCGACCCTCGAGATTCCCCCGCCGGTGTCGGATCAGGCCCCGGACTTCGTCAAGGAGGTCATCGCCCCCATCATGGTCGGCGACGGCGACGAGCTGCCGGTCTCCAAGATGCCGGTGGACGGCACGTTCCCTTCCGCCACCACGCGCTGGGAGAAGCGCAACGTCGCCCTCAACGTACCGATCTGGGACGAACAGGAATGCATCCAGTGCGGCACCTGCTCGTTCGTGTGCCCCCATGCCGTCATCCGCGCCAACGAGTACGACAAGACCCTGCTGGACAAGGCCCCGGCCGGCTTCAAGCATGCGCCTGTCCGCGGCAAGGACGACAAGGCCTACACCCTGCAGATCTATGTCGAGGACTGCACGGGCTGCGGCGTCTGCGTCGCCTCCTGCCCGAAGAAGAACAAGAACGACCCCTCCCGCAAGGCCATCAACCTCGGGCCCAGAACATCGCGTTCTTCGAATCCCTGCCCGTGATGGACCGCGCCAAACTCAACCTCGGCATGGTCAAGGACACCCAGTACACCGTGCCGCTGTTCGAGTTCTCCGGCGCCTGCGCCGGCTGCGGCGAAACGCCCTATCTCAGCCTGATGAGCAAGCTCTTCGGCGACCGGGCCATCATCGCCAACGCCACGGGCTGCTCGTCCATCTACGGCGGCAATCTGCCCACCACCCCGTGGGCTCAGAACCGCGACGGTCGCGGGCCCGCCTGGTCCAACAGCCTGTTCGAGGATGCCGCGGAGTTCGGCTAC
>CAZHSS010000121.1:0-5257 GCA_964535205.1 uncultured Verrucomicrobiota bacterium | reverse complement strand
CCACTGTTTTACACGGAGGCGGCTGAGCCGATCCAGCTTCAGCCATAAGGTCTGGCTTATATAAGGAGACACTATGCGCAAAGAAATTAAGGAGATTTTAATCGCGATACCGATAGTGTCCGTCATTGGAACAATAATCGGGATATTTCTTGCAGGAGCATATCGGGTCGGCATATTCGTTCCGATATTATTCTTCCTTATTACAGCGCTAGTTGGCGGGGCTATCGGATGGATTATTGGATTGCCATTTCACAAAGGAATACTTTTTAGGACAGTCGGTGCTTATGTGCTGGGGCTAGTGGGTTCTTATATTGGAATTTACCGGGCCACAATGAACGAAATGATCCGGGGCTATAGAGACTCTGTTCTGGCAATCAATCCTTCCCTAACTGGAAGTGAATGGTTTGCGCTTCGGTCAACCGCCATCCCCGAAGCAGTACCCCATGCGATACAGAGAAGCATGTTTGTATTACTTATCGTTGTATGTTGGATTGGCCTTTACTGGGGCGTAAAGATAATTATTAGAAAGATTCTTGCTCCATCGAAATAGAACCGCGAAAATGAAGCCAACAATGGGGTCCTGGCTACGGCCCACAAGCTGCCGCTATGCACACCTTCCCGCTCGCTGCATACCTATCGAGTACAGCCGTGGGCCGATCCAGACCCGTGACGTTCAATTCACAGAGCATAATGGGCATATTGACAGCATAGCGTTATGATGTTATTGTGCGGTCAGAAATGAGGTAACCATGACTACACTGACCAAGCGCGCGACTATTTATCTGGAGCCGACGCTACACCACGCCCTGCGTCTGAAATCCATAGAGACATCCCGCTCCCTATCGGAATTGCTTAACGACGCTGTACGCACCGAGCTAGCCGAGGACGCAGAGGACCTCGGGATTTTCGACGCCCGGAAAAACGAGCCCACGATCAAGTTCGAGGACTTTGTGAAGGAACTCAAGCGCAATGGCAAAATATGAGATTGTCTTGCGCAAGTCCGTGCGCAAGGACTTGGAACCCATTCCCAAACGCGACATCCAGCGTATTCTGGCTGACATCACCGAGCTGGCTAACGATCCCCGCCCTCCGCAAAGCCGTAAACTATCTGGATCGGAAAAATACCGATTACGATCTGGCGTTTATCGCGTGCTATACGAAATCCAAGATGCGGTTCTGATTGTCTGTGTCGTAAAAGTCGGACACCGGAGAGAAGTATATCGATCTTGAATTGAACAAGGGGTTCCTGGCTATCGGCGTCAAGGTGTGCCTCAGCCAGACCCCTGACGTTCGACAAAGGAAAACAAATCATGAACATTCTGTCATCCTTGCTCATATTCGTTGCGGCCGCGACCGTTGCGTTTGGCGAACCCGTCTTCCTTGGTTCCCATTCTGACTCAGACGGCACGACATTGCAGTGGCAGGCCGATTCCGCACAGATCGCGCTCACGGAATCATGGGACGGCATAGCCTCCTGCCCATTTGAGCTCGCAGACCTCATCCAAACTGCTCTTGCCCATGTCGCGCAGGCCCCTGATTCCCAGAGCGTCCGACTCGATGCAATCTTCCTTCAACGCGCAGATCGCGCCGGTCACATTGACACATTGAAGGACAAGTGGTTCCTGACCGTATCCTTCAGTCGGACAGAGGGACAGTCCAAGGTTTCCGTCCGACTCTTAACGGATGGAACCATCATAAAACCTGAAGCAAAATGACGGAAGGCCGAACAAAGTGTCCAAGAAGATCGACGCTACCGCGCCGAATCCTCAACGCTGACGTTCGGCTAATCAGAAATTTTCCGGTTTTTCCCGTCCCCGCCATGCCCCCACGTTCCAAATTCGAATAGGGTGTCCCCGGATCAACACCTCGGCCGAGAGCCAATCCGTCTGCGCCTTGCCGATCCGGCCCGGTCCGGCTCCGCAGATTGCCGACAGGCTCCCCATTGTCCCCTGTCCCAACCTGTGATACGTTTTGCGGCCATGAATCGTTTTCTCCATACGGCGGCTGCGGCCGCCCTGCTGATCACCCAGGAGTTGGCCATGTCCCAGGATCCCGTGGATGTCCTTCAAACCGCCAATGCCGGCATGGAACGCATCGTGCTGGACAACGGCATGACCGTGCTGCTCAAGGAAGACCGCAGCGCCCCGCTAGTCGCCATCCAGTACTGGGTCGGCGCCGGCTCCATCCACGAGGACGAGCACCTCGGCGGCGGCCTTTCCCATTACCTCGAGCACATGGTTTTCAAGGGCACCGAATCCCGCGGCCCCGGCCAGGTCTCCACGGAAATCGCCGACGCCGGCGGCGAAATCAACGCCTATACCTCCAATGACCGCACGGTGTTCCACGCCACGCTCCCCGCCGACCGCTGGCTTGTCGGACTGGATGTGCTGACCGACGCCGTGTTCCACCCCGCCTTCCCCGAGGATGAATGGGAGCGGGAGAAAGAGGTCATTCTGCGCGAAGTGGACATGTGCGAGGACGATCCCGGCCGCGTCATGCTGCGCCTCCTGTGGGAAACCGCCTTCCGCGTCCACCCCTACCGCGTCCCCGTCATCGGCTGGCGCGACATCCTCGTCACCATGACCCGCAACCATCTCGTGGAGTACCACCGCCGGCACTACTCCCCTGACAACACCATCCTGGCCGTCGCCGGCGACATCCCCGCCGCCGAAATGGCCGCGGCCATCCGCGAGCGCGCCGGAGCCATCCCCCGCACGCCCCGCACGCCCGCCCTCATCCCCGCCGAGCCCCCCCAGCTGGCCGAGCGCACACTCCGCCGCACCGGCCCGTATCAGATCACCCGCCTCGCCTGGGTCTTCCACACCACGGATCTCGCCCACCCGGACACCCCCGCCCTCGACGTCCTCGCTTCCGCCGTCGGCTCCGGCCGTTCCTCGCCCCTTGTCCGCCGCCTGCGCGAAGACGGCCGTCTCGTTCACGACATCGACGCCTGGAGCTACACCCCCAAGGACCCCGGCCTCTTCGGCATCACCGCCGAACTCGATGCCGACCGGGAAACCGACGTCGTGGATGCCCTCCGCGCCGAAGTCGCCCGCTGGCAGACCGAACCCTTTGACGCCGCGCGCATCGAACAGGCCCGCCGCGAAGTCGTTGTCCATGCCATCCAGAATCTCGCCTCGATGAACGGGCAGGCTGCCTCCATGGCCTCCGGCGAATTCTACGCGGGCAATCCCCGACACGTGGAAACCTATATCGAGCAGGTGCGCCGCGTGACCCCCGACGATCTCACCCGCGTCGCCCGCCGCTATCTCCGCCCCGAAAACGGCACCTGGACACTTCTCGCCCCTGAAGGCCCGCCCGCTCCCGCCCGGGAACGGGGGGAAGCCGACGCCCTGGATGTCCGACTGTTCACGCTGCCCGGCGGTCTTCGCCTGATCATCCGAGAAGATTCCCGCCTGCCCATGGCGCATGTCGCCGCCGTCCTCGGCGGCGGCCTTCTGGCCGAGGCCGAAGGGCAGGCCGGCATCTCCCAGCTCGCCGCCGAACTGCTGACCCGCGGCACTTCGCGCCAGTCCGCCGCCGAACTGGCGGAACGCCTGGAAGCCCGCGCCGTGGATCTCAGCTCCTTCTCCGGGCGCAACAGCTGCGGCCTCTCCGTCTCGGGCCTCTCCGAGGATCTGCCCCTGATGCTCGAAACCGTCGCCGAATGCCTGCTCGATCCGCAGTTCCCCACCGACGAAGTCGAGAAACAGCGCGAACTGCAGCTTGCCGCGATCCGCCGCGAACTCGAACGCCCCATGACCCATGCCCAGCAGGCGATCCGCGACGCCTTCTTCCCCGGCCATCCCTACCGCTTCTCCGTGCAGGGAACCCCCGACACCGTCGCCGCCCTCGACCGCGACGCGCTCCGGGCCCACCACGCCCGCCTCCTCGGTCCCTCCAACCTCGTCCTGGCCGTCTTCGGCGATGTCCGGGCCGACGAGGTCCGGGCGCTCGTGGAGAAAGCCTTCGCCGTCCTCCCGGACCGCGCCGTCTCCGCCTGGCCCGCCCTGCCCCCGTCGCCGGTGGAACCCCGGCGCATCGAACAAGCCCTGCCCTTCAAGCAGACGGTCCTCGTCCGCGCCTGGCCCGGCATCGCCGCCGGCGACCCCCGCGAAGACGCCGTCTCGGTCCTGATGGACGCCCTGAGCGGACTTTCCTCGGACCTGTTCATCGAAGTCCGCGACAAGCGCGGGCTGGCCTACTACACCGGGGCCACCCACTTCAGCGGCCCGGTCGGCGGCCTGTTTCAGATCTACGCCGGCACCACCGACGAAGGTCTCGGCGAAGTCGAAACCCAGATCCGGTTCCAGGCCGAACGCCTCAGCACCGCCGGCCCCCGAAGCGACGAAGTCGCCCGCGCCGTCGAGCAGCTTCTCGCCGACCTGGCCCGCTCGCGCCAGAACAACGGCATGCTTGCCCAGCAGTGCGCCCTTGACGAACTGCTCGGCCTCGGCTACCGCCATTCCCTCGACGCCGCGGCCCGTCTCCGGGAGCTCGATTCCGACGCCGTCCGCGCCGCCGCCGACTCCCTCTTCGCGGCGCCCGGCGACATCACCGCCGTGGTCCGTCCCGCCGACGCCCCGTGAGCCGCCCCTTCTACAGGCGCAAACGCAACTGGAGCGCCGCGGCGCTGCTGGCGGGCGCCGCCCTGGCGTGGATCTTCCGGGACGAGCTGGGCGGTTTCCTTCATCATATCGGCTGGGAAGACATCCGTGCGGCCGTCCTGGCCTCCGGCCCCTGGGCCCCTCTGCTCTGCATCCTGCTCTATGCGGTTTTCACGGTCCTGTTCCTGCCCACGACCCTCGTCGGCATCCTGGTCGGCCTGCTGTACGGCCCCTGGCGCGGCCTTCCCATCTGCCTTGCCGGGCTCGCCCTCGGCATGGCCTCCGCCTTCCTCCTCTCCCGCTACCTCCTGCATGACTGGATCCAGGCGCGCATCGGCCACACCCGCCTCTACATCCGCCTCACCGGCCACTTGCAGCGCGAAGGCTGGAAACTGGTGATGTTCACCCGCCTCCTTCCCATCAATCCCTTCGGCCCGCTCAACTACGCCTACGGCCTCACGGCAGTCCCCTTCCGGACCTATCTCGCCGCCTCCACCGCCGGCGTCATCCCCAACACCCTCGCCCTCCTCTGGACCACGCATGCCGCCGGACAGCTCGCCGCCGGCCGCATGGATACGCGGATCCTCCTGCTGCTTTTCGCCGGCGCCGCTCTCTTCGCCCTCCTCGCCTGGCTTCCCCGGTTCTTCCAA
>CAZHSS010000120.1:0-5286 GCA_964535205.1 uncultured Verrucomicrobiota bacterium | reverse complement strand
GGCGGCGCGCCACTCCTCCTCGAATTGCCGCTCGTAGTGGGTGCCGCTGATGGACCCGGGATGCCACTGGAAATCCGCCCACGGCCCGCCTGGAATCCGCACGCCCCCGCCCTGCCGCCACAGGCGCAGCGTCAGATCATAGTCGAACGCCGCCTTGAAATCCGTTCGCAGCCCGCCCGCCGCCTCCAGCGCCGTGCGCCGGAACCACGAAGCCGGCTGCGAAACATAATTGATGCACTGGATCAAAAACCGGCACGAAAACGGGAAGCAGGCGTTCTTCACCCAAGTCGGGAAGCCGCGGATTTCGGCCCCGGCCTCGTCCACAATGCGGCATTTGCCAAAGAAAAAGGCGGCCTTGGGATGTTTCCGCGCCGCATCGGCCGCCGCCGCCAGCGCCCCCGGACGATACACATCGTCGGCATTCAGCCAGCCCACCAGATCGCCTGTCGCGAGGCGGAACCCTTTGTTGAGCGCATCGGCGGGACCGTTGTCTTTTTCGCTGACAAGCGCAGCCAGCCGGGCGCGGCGGGCTTCCGCGATGGCCTGCGATCCATCCGTGCTGCCACCGTCCACCACGATGTATTCCAATTCATCGCCCGGCGCGAGTTGCTGCGAAAGCACGCTGTCCATGCCGCGCGCCAACCAGCGCGCGCCGTTGTAGTTCGGAGTGAGGATGGAAATCTTCATGCCGTGACCGAAAGCCTAGCAGAACCCGCCGGCGCCGCAATCCCGGAGGAGAGCATTCCGCCGGGCGCCGCTTGACACCATCCATCCGCGTCGGGCACTCTTTGGCCCATGAAAACGCCCCTGCCGGCCGCACCGGCCACATCGCCACCCTCCCTCGGCAAGAAAGCGGTTTTTCATCTCCTCCCCGCCGCCGTCCTCCTCCTCTCGTTTGCTACGTTCATCCTGCGCAACTGGCACATCAAGGCCTACTCCGACCCGATGGCCTGGATCAACACCGCCAAGGCGTTCCCGGCCATCCTCGCCACGTCCGACCTGCCGCTCGGATACCCGGCTTTTCTCTGGCTCGCCATGAAGCTCACCGGGCCCTACTACGTGTTCCTGGCCAACCTGCCCGTGCTGGCCCTGCTGATGGCGCTCATCGGCATGCTCGCGGCCCATGCCGCGCGGGAAACGGAGCCGGCGGACGCCGGAATATCCGTGGGCATCCTGACCGCCGCCCTCCTGTTGGAGTTCGACCCCGATTTGCTGGTCTACATGACCAACCCGTACCGCGATCCCCTTTCCTATGTTTTGCTCGTCGGGTCCCTGCTTCTTCTGGTGCGCTACGGCGCATCTCCGGACCGCGGACGCCTCCGCCTCGCGGGCGCGGGCGTCCTGCTCGGCCTGGCGTATGGCGTGCGGGAACCCTCGCTCCTCGCGCTGGGGCCGATGTTCCTGCTGGGAATCCTGTACGAACGCCGGGCCGGCCTGCGGGCGATCCTGCGTTCGGCCTGCGCCTTCGGCGCCGGGCTTTTGGCCGGCGCCCTGCCCCTGCTGCTCCAAACGTTCGTCCTCCGCCAGCAGGTGGCCATTTCGCCGTATAGCGGAAGCCGCGGCACCCTTCTGCCCGGCCTTCACGGTGTGGCCTTCCCCGCAACCATCTCCAAGGCGGCCGCTTATTTTCTCGGACACATGGGATGGGTTCCGGTGCTCCTGCTCCTGGTCGCCGCCGGATTCGCCACCGCCCAGCGCAACCGCACCATGCTGGGCCTGGCCCTGCTGGCCGGCATCTACGCGGTGTTCTACGGCTTTTACTGGATCTTCTCCAGCCGGTATTACTATGTCGTCGCCCTGTGCGGCGCCCCCCTGGTCGCCTTTGGAACCTATGCCGCCACATCCTCCCTGCTGCGCTTGGCCCGCCGCTCCGCCTGGACCGGACCGGCCTTTCGCTGGATCGTCCTGCTGCTCAGCCTGGCCATCGGCGCAAAACGGCTGGCGGCCGGCAGCGCAGACCGCCCTTTCCGCGCAGAACAGGCCCGGCGCTTCACGGAAACCATGCTCTCCACAACGCCGCTCAATGTCACCATCTATTGCGACCGCCCCCTGGCCGATGTCATCCGCACCCTGGCCGGCCGTTCGACTGCCCAACTGGACTTGTCCAATCAAGAGGCCGTTCTCCGCGCCTATCAATCCGTCCGAGCTCGTCTCTTGGCCAACCAGCCGGTGTTTTTCTTCAAAACCGCCGGTCCAGCGCAACAGGACCCCTATGACTCCCTGTTCCGCCGGCACTTCGATCTCCTGACCGCCGCGGAATTTCCCTCCGCGGATTATCGTCTGGAGAATTTCACCTGGGGCAACCCGGTCTCCCTCTATCGCATCCAGCCCTGGTCCCGGACTCAGACCGAACACGCCCTCGCCATCGAATGCCCCTCCATTCTGCGGCTCGATGTCGGCCAGCTCTGGGACGACGATACCCGCACCCGGGCGGAACTGCGCCTCAACGGCCAACCGCTCACAACTCGGGTTCAAAACGGCGTCCACTATGTCGCCGTTCTTCCCGGCGCCCCTCAGCCAACCACGGTCGTCTTAAATTCCGACCGCCCCGTGCCCGCCGACCTCCGCCCCGCCCTGCTGCCGCCGGATGATCCGATCGAATTGGATTTCGGCCTTCTGGCCGCCCATTCCCACGATGCCCGCCTTTCGCCGGAGTTTTTCCGGGAACCGGCCCACAACCTGTTTGCGCGGCGCCTGAACGGCCGCGGCACCCTCACCCTCCCCCTGCCCTGGCGCGAACCCATGACCGTGTTTGCCGAAGTGTTTGTCCGCCCCGCCGACATGGGCACCGGCGGTTCCCTATCCATCGCCACCCCAAACGGCGCCTCCGTGACCGCCAACCTCCCCGCCAACGCGCGGTATCGCGGCATCCTGGTTCCCATTGACCACGATGGCCTCCAGGATTCCCTCCCGGTCGATTTGTCCGGCTCCTTCGACCTGGACCGAATCTGTCTCCATCCCGCACGGGCCCTGACCGCCCGGGAAGTGGATGTCGGCTCCCCCTTTGATGCGCCGTTTCTTTCGGATGGATTTTTCGGACCCGAAACTCTTCCCGACGGCGCCACCGCCCGCTGGTCCGCCCCCAATGCCCGAATCGCCCTCTTTCTGGCTCAACCAGCCTCGGATGCCGAACTGCAAATCGAATATGCGGATACCCGCCCGCCCGCCGCACCGCCGGCCAACGCCTCCCTGACCTTCAATGGCCGGCCGCTGGCCCTCCGCGACGAACCCCATCCCGTCACGCCGGGCCGGCGGATCCTGCGGGCGCCTCTTCCGGCCGCCCTTGTGCAAACGGGTGACAACCGCCTTGAGGTGGCCTGCCAGGGCTGGAAACCCAGTGTTGTGTCCGGCAGCCCCGACTCCCGGGAACTCGGCTTGCATGTGGTGTCCATCCGGGTATGTCCGCCCGCCCTGCCGTGATTCCCTCTCCCTTTCCCATTGCCCCCCAGTCCTCACCGGGCTATCTTTCCGGGAGTTTGACCAAGGGATTCTGATATGTCCGACCTCACAACCCAACGCATCGTCGTCACCGGCGGAGCCGGCTTCCTCGGCGGCTTCGTCACCGCCGCCCTCAAGGCCCGCGGCTGCACCAACGTCTTCATCCCTCTCTTCGAGGACTACGATCTCGTCGAACATGAAAACGTCAAGCGCATGTACGACGACTTCCGCCCCGACATCGTCATCCACCTCGCGGCCGTCGTCGGCGGCATCGGCGCCAACCGTGAGCATCCCGGCGAGTTCTACTACAAGAATATGGCCATGGGCCTGTTCCTGATGGAGGAGGCCCGCCTGCGCAAGATCAACAAGTTCGTCGCCCTCGGCACCATCTGCGCCTATCCCAAGTTCACCCCCGTCCCTTTCCGCGAGGAGGACCTCTGGAACGGCTACCCCGAGGAAACCAACGCCCCCTACGGCCTTGCCAAGAAAATGATGCTCGTCCAGGCCCAGGCCTACCGCCAGGAATACGGCTTCAACTCCATCTTCCTCCTGCCCGTCAATCTCTACGGCCCCCGCGACAACTTCAACCCCGCCTCCTCCCACGTCATCCCCGCCCTCATCAAGAAATGCATCGAGGCCCGCGACGCCCGCGCCCCCGAGATCGTCGTCTGGGGAACCGGCAACGCCTCCCGCGAATTCCTCTACGTCGCCGACGCCGCCGAGGCCATCGTCCGCGCCGCCGAACGCTACGACGGTCCCGAACCCGTCAACGTCGGCGCCGGCTTCGAGATCCAGATCAAGGATCTTGTCCCCCTCATTGCCAAACTGACCGGATTCACCGGCAAGATTGTCTGGGACTCCACCAAGCCCGACGGCCAGCCCCGCCGCATGCTCGACACCTCCCGCGCCGAAAAATACTTCGGCTTCAAGGCCAAGACCGGCTTCGAGGAAGGCCTCCGCGAAACCATCGCCTGGTACGAGCAAAACCGCTGACAGCCCCCCCATGCCGCGGGGTTCCGGCCGCCTTTTTGGGATTGATTCGGCCTCCCCCGCGCGCTAAAAAAGCGCACTTCAAGGATTGGAACCCTCCATGCAAAACACCGTATCCTCCGTAGTCTGGCCGTGGCGCGAGAAGCTGGCGGCGCCGGCCTCCCCGAAACAAGCCGCCCCCAAGGCATCGTCCGTCCTGATTCAGGCCGCCGTCATGGCGGCCATCGGCGCCGGTCTCTATTTCTGGCTCAAACACACCGCCATGGGCCTCGTGGTCTGGAGTCTGGCCGGCGTCGTGCTGGTGTCGGGCTTCTTCATCCCGCCGGTCTTCCGCGCCATCGAGCGGTTCGGGCAATGGCTCGGGCGCGCCGTCGGCGTCCTCCTGACGTGGGGCCTGCTCGCGCCGTTCTACTACATCGTGTTCTTCCCCATGCACCTGGTGCAGAAACTCGGCGGCAAGGATCCCCTCCAGCGCCGGCTACACACGTCGGACGCCACCTATTGGACCCCCCGCCCGCCCGTCCGGAATCTCGCCCAGTACAGGAAGCAGTTCTAATGAACATTCTCGGCATCAGCGCCTTTTACCACGACTCCGCCGCCGCCCTCGTCCGCGACGGCCGCATCATTGCCGCCGCCCAGGAGGAACGCTTCACGCGCAAGAAGCACGATTCCAATTTCCCGACCCACGCCGTCCGCTACTGCCTCGCCGAGGGCGGCGTCGAACCCGGCCAGCTCGACGCCGTGGCCTTCTACGACAAGCCCATCAACAAGTTCGCCCGCATCCTCGAAACCTATATCGGCGTCGCCCCCAAAGGCCTGCAGTCCTTCATGATGGCCCTGCCGATCTGGATGAAGCAG
>CAZHSS010000119.1:0-5290 GCA_964535205.1 uncultured Verrucomicrobiota bacterium | reverse complement strand
CGGGTGAGCCGGGATGATGGATTGATCTGGCTACATCATTTATGAAATGGACCTAGCGTCGTCCCCGCAACCCTCGAGTCCAACCGCCGCCCCCCCCTGCACGGTGTTTATAAACTCCGATATCCCCAAATCAATACAGCCTTCTATAATGCTTCTTACATGCTCATGAATAAGCAGATATGAAGTGAACGGTGTTTATAAACACCGATCACCACCCTGAAGAACCGTCTAGGGCAGGACGTGCCAAAGGATGGCGCAGAAATGACAGGCGGCGCCCGCCAGCACCAGCAGGTGCCAGACCGCGTGGTGGTATCGCACGCGCTTGAACAGATAGACCACCGCCCCGGCGGTGTAGCACAGCCCTCCCGCCCAGAGCCAGCGCACCCCCGCCGCCGACATGTGCTCCAGCAACGGCTTCATCGCAAACACGATCACCCACCCCATCAGCACGTACAGCGCCGTGCTCGCCCCCTTGTACCGGCCCGTGAAGAATCCCTGAAAGACCATCCCGACTGCCGCGATGCCCCACACCACCCCGAACAGCGTCCAGCCCAGCGCCCCCCGCAGCGTGATCAGCACGAACGGCGTGTACGTCCCGGCGATCATCAGGAAAATCATCTCGTGGTCCAGCACGCGAAACACCCGCTTCACCCGCGGCCACGGAAAGCTGTGGTACAACGTGGACGTGGTGAACATCAGCACCATCGCCGCCCCGTAGATCGCGCATGGCGTCACCTGCCAGGCCCCCTCCCCGCGCTGCACCGCCGCCACCATCAGCACCACCAGCCCGGCAATCCCCAGCACCGCCCCCAGCCCGTGCGTCACCGCATGGGCGATCTCCTCGCCCACCGTGTATCTGGACGCCGGAGCGCTCATGCCGCCCGCCCCAGCCCCCCGCGACCTTGCCCTTGTGCTCTCGGCCCCAGACCCCCGCGACCTGGTGTCGCGGGTGAATCAGGTCCCGCTCCTCCGCCGCACGCCCCCCCGCGCCCTCGCGTCGGGATTTTCCACGCCATGGAAAACTTTTTTCCGGATTTTCCACGCCATGGAAAAGATTTTTCCACACCGTGGAAAATCCGGAAAATGCCGGCTGCGGTCACGCCCCCGGCTCCTAGCGCTTGTACTTCCGGCGCGGCCGGTAGCCCGTGTGCAGCAGCTTGTGGGACTTGTGCCCCAGCGGCGCGCCAAGGAAATCCTTGTAGAGCTTCTGGATCATCGGGTTTTCGTGCGAGCAGCGGAACGCACTCTTTTCGTCGTCGCGGTAGATACCCGCCGCGCGCTGCGCGCGGATCACGTCGGTCGCCCCGTACGGCTGCCCGCCCCCGCCCACGCAGCCGCCCCGGCACGCCATCACCTCGATGAAATGGTACGGCGTCTCCGCCCCCTTCTTCCGCGCCGCGCGCACCCGGTCGAGCACCTTCTCGATGTTCGCCATCGAGTGGGCCACCGCCACGCGCACCTCCTTGCCCGCCACCTGCAGCGTCGCCTCCTTCACACCGTCCAGCCCGCGGATCGCCGTCAGCTCCATCGTGGGCAGACGCTCCTTTGTCAGCGCCCAGTGCGCCGTCCTCAGCGCCGCCTCCATCACGCCGCCGGTCACGCCGAAAATCGTGCCCGCCCCGGTGTAGTCGCCCAGCACCGAGTCCACCCGCTCGTCGTCGGGCAGGTTCGGGAAGTCAATGCCCGCGCTCTTGATCATCCGGCACAGCTCGCGCGTCGTCAGCGAGTAGTCGATGTCCTGCTGCCCCGAACTGCTCATCTCCTCGCTGCGCTGGATCTCGAACTTCTTGGCCGTGCACGGCATGATCGACACCACGAACAGGTCCTTGGGATCCAGCCCCAGCCGCTTCGCGTAGTAGGTCTTCGCCAGCGCCCCCACCATCGCCTGCGGCGACTTGGCCGTCGAAAAGTTCGGAATGAAGTCCGGCGCGAATTTCTCCATGTAGTCGGTCCACGACGGGCAGCAGCTGGTGATCAGCGGCAGCTCGCCCTTGCCGTTCACGAAGCGCTCGACGAACTCGGAGCCCTCCTCCATGATCGTCAGGTCGGCGCCGAAGTTGGTGTCGAACACCGCGTTGAATCCCAGCCGCCGCAGCGCGGCGTAGATCTTGCCCGTCAGCAGCGTTCCGGGCTCGTAGCCGAAATCCTCGCCCAGGGCCACGCGCACCGCCGGGGCGATCTGCACCACGCAGTGCTTCTTCGGATCCGCCAGCGCCGCGTAGACTTCCCTGGCGTGGCTGTGCTCGTAGATCGCCCCCACCGGACAGTGCGCCGAGCACTGCCCGCACTTGATGCACGGCGACTCCGCCAGCGTCACGTCCGCCGCCGGCGCGATCCGCGTCTTCTCGCCGCGCCCGATGAACTCCAGCGCCCACACCCCCTGCATCTGCTGGCACACCGCCGCGCACCGCCCGCACAGAATGCACTTCTCCGGGTTCAGGATCAGCGAGCCGGTCGTGTCGTCCTCCGGCAGGTCGCGCAGCCGCTTGCCGTAGGGCGCCTCGCGCACGCCGAATTCCGCCGCCAGCCGCTGCAGCTCGCAGTTGTGGTTGCGCGGGCACTGCAGGCAGTCGTCCGGATGCGTCGAGAGAATCAGCTGGATCACCGTGCGCCGGATCGCGTAGAGCTCCGGGTCGTGGGTCACGACCTCCTGGCCGTCGGCCGCCGGCGCCACGCACGCGCGCACCAGCTTGCTGAATCCCTTGATCTTCACCACGCAGATCCCGCACGCCGCCCACGCCGGCAGATCCGGGTGGTAGCACAGGCTCGGAATCTTCACCTGCACCTGCTTCGCCGCATTCAGGATCGTCGTGCCCTCCGGCACCTCCACCGGCAGCCCGTTGATGGTCAGCTTGACTGTCTTCATCGTTCCATCCTTCTCAGCGGCGGCTCACGGCGCCGAACTTGCACGCCTTCAGGCACTCGCCGCACTTGATGCAGTTCTCCTGCACGATCCGGTGCGGCTTCTGCCGCTCGCCTTCGATCGTGTTCACCGGGCACTTGCGCGCGCACAGCGTGCAGCCGATGCACGCGGCCGGATCAATTGTATAGGTCACCAGCTTCTTGCAGACCCCGGCCGGACAGCGCTGGTCCTCGATGTGCGCCCGGTACTCCTCCTCGAAATAGTGCATGGTGGACAGCACCGGGTTCGGTGCCGTCTGCCCCAGCCCGCACAGCGCCGCCTTCTGCATCGCCGTGCCCACCTCCCGGATCTTGTCGAGATCCTCCGCCTCGCCGCGTCCCTCGCAGATCTTCTCGAGCAGGTTCAGCAGCGTCCGCGTCCCGATCCGGCACGGCGCGCACTTGCCGCAGCTCTCGTCCACGCAGAATTCCTGGTAGAACCGCGCCACATCCACCATGCAGTCGTCCTCGTCCATCACGATCATGCCGCCCGAGCCCATGATGGACCCCAGCTCCTGGAGGTGCTCGTAGTCGATCGGCGTGTCCAGATACTCCGCCGTGATCACCCCGCCCGACGGCCCGCCCGTCTGCACCGCCTTGAACGCCTTGCCGCCCGGGATGCCGCCGCCGATCTCGTAGATGATCTCGCGCAGCGGTGTGCCCATCGGCACCTCGAGCAGACCCGTGTTGTTGATCTTGCCGCCGAGCGCGAACACCTTGGTGCCCGGACTCTTCGGCGTGCCCACCTTCGCGAACGCCTCGCCGCCGTTCAGCAAAATGATCGGAATGTTCGCATACGTCTCGACGTTGTTGATTACCGTCGGCTTCTGCCACAGGCCCGACACCGCCGGGAACGGCGGCCGCGGAATCGGCATGCCCCGCTTGCCCATGATCGACGCCAGCAGCGCCGTCTCCTCGCCGCAGACGAACGCCCCGGCCCCCAGCCGGATCTCCACGTCGAAATCAAATCCCGACCCCAGGATGTCCTTGCCCAGCAGCCCGTACTCGCGGGCCTGCGCAATCGCCGTCTCCAGGTGCTCGATCGCCAGCGGATACTCCGCGCGGATGTAGATCACCCCCCGGGACGCCCCCACCGTCCGCCCCGCAATCGCCATCGCCTCCAGAATCGAGTGCGGATCGCCCTCGATCGTCGACCGGTCCATGTACGCCCCCGGATCCCCCTCGTCCGCGTTGCACACCACGTACTTTTCGCCGCCCGGCGCGTCCTTCGTGAACTTCCACTTCATCCACGTCGGGAACCCCGCCCCCCCCCGCCCGCGCAGGCCGGATTTCTTCAGCTCCTCGATCACCTGGTCCGGCGTCAGCTCCGTGAGCACCTTCGCCAGCGCCTCGTAGCCCATCCGCGCGATGTATTCGTCGATCTTTTCCGGATCAATCACCCCGCAGTTGCGCAGCACCATGCGGTACTGCTTCTGGTAGAACGACAGGTCCTCCATCCGGATCAGGGAACGGTCCAGCGCCTTGTCGTACAGCAGCCGCTGCACCGGACGCCCCTTCAGCACGTGCTCAGCCACGATTTCCCGCGCGTCGCCCGGCTGCACACTCACATAAAACGTCTCGTCAGGCAGGATCTTCACGATCGGGCCCTTCGCGCAGAAGCCGAAGCACCCCGTCCGCACCACCTGCACCTTCCCCTGCGCCCCCTGCGCCGCCGCTTCCTGCACCAGCGCCTCGTACAGCTCGTTGCTGTGCGTCGCCACGCACCCCGTTCCCCCGCACACCAGAATGTAGGTCTTGATCGCCATCGCCCAGTCCTCTTTCTACTTGTGGATGATGTCCACCGCCGGCCGGTCGAAAATGTGGTCGTCCACCAGCAGCTTCCGGACAATGTGCTGGTTCACGATCTTGCGCGCCGTCTCCGCGTCCACGTTGCCGTAGATCACCGCCGGCATCCCCGGCGCCAGCACCTCCACCGTCGGCTCGCTGTGGCACAACCCCATGCAGCCCGTGTGCCGGATCTTCACATGGCGCACCCCCGCCTTCACCAGCTCCTCCGCAAACACCGTCAGCAGGTCAATCGCCCCCGCCGCGATCCCGCACGTGCCCATGCCCACGATGATCTGCACTTCCATCACGTCCGCCTTGCGCACGTGGAACTCCGCCGCGCGCGCCTCGCGCAGCTTCCTCAAATCCTCTAACGCCAGCTTCGCCATCCCGCACCTCGCTTCCGCTATTCCGCCCGCGCCTTCGCCTGGTACTGCGCCACGATCCCCGCCACGTCCTCGCGCTTCAGGTTGCCGTGCATCGTGCCGTTCACCGACATCACCGGCGCCAGCCCGCAGCACCCCAGGCACCGCACCGCCTCCACCGAAAACTGTCCGTCCGGCGTCACCGTGTTCAGCCCCACCCCCAGAATGTTCTCCAGCTC
>CAZHSS010000118.1:5210-5424 GCA_964535205.1 uncultured Verrucomicrobiota bacterium | reverse complement strand
CGCGCATCGACATCCTCGTCGGCGAAAAATCTCTCCTCGCCTACGACGCCGAAGGCCGCCTCGCTGCACAGTTCCCCTGCTCCATCGCCGCTGACAAAACCAAGCGCCCCGTCGGCGAAACCCTGCAGGTGGTCGTCTGGGCCGAAAACCCCGACTACACCTTCGATCCCGCCCTCTTCCCTGAAAACCCCGAATCCGCCTCCATCGGAAAACG